>NZ_CAZEQR010000007.1:0-62492 GCF_964513795.1 Tenacibaculum sediminilitoris
CTTTCCATCCACATGAAATGTAATTGTCTTGTTCGTTTACGTCTTGAACTACAAATTTTTCATTACTAACAGCAACTTGACCACAAATTCCTTTTCCAAAAGGAATGATTGTATGTTCTGTAGGTTCTCCATTAAATTGGGCTAATTTTAATTCTTCTTTATTTCCATTCTTAAAGTAGAAGCCAACCCAGTCGTAGTAAGAAACTTGAGAAGCTAGATAGTCACAAATTTCCTGTAGTTTTTCTTCTTTTGAAACTTTCTTGCTAACTATTGTATCTATATTGTTTTTTAATTCGTGTAAGTTCATAAAAAATATTTTTATCTTGTTCGTAAAGAGTACTTAAAGCTTACAAAAATAGCTGTATGAATTGTGATAAAAAACAGATTTTTAATTTTTTGTATGTTTGTACCATATGAGAAAATATTTTTCTAACATAGCATCCACATTATTAGCTTTAGTTGTATTGTTTTCTACATTTTCTTTTAATGTAGAAAAACATTTTTGCGGTGATTTTTTAGTAGCTGTTTCTTATGTAGGAGGTGTTGCTAATTGTAATGATTTAGAGGAAGATAGTTGTGAGAGTAAAATTATAGAAGCTTCATGTTGTAAAAGTGATGTTGAGCTAATAAAAGGTCAAACTCAAATTCAAAAATCTTCAGTAGAAAAAGTAGTCTTTACAAAGGCTACTTCAATAGTTACTCCATACGTTTATTACAAGTTGTTATTTCAAAGTTTAGAAAAACAGTTCAATCCACATAAGTTATATATACCACCCAAACTGTTTTTAGATATACAGATACTTTACGAAGTTTTTATCATATGATTTTAAAATTCTATTTATAAGTGAATTAAGAATTATAAAATACAGTGCGATAGATAAAAAATGAAAAATAAATTTTTAATCAGTATATGTTTACTGATACCATCCATGTTATTTGCTCAAGAAGTATTAACTGGAACTATTAAAGATAAAAATAATCCAAAAAAGAATTTAGGAATTTTCGGAGCCAATGTGTATTGGTTACATACGAGTGTTGGAACTATAACGAACAAGAAAGGAGAGTTTAAAATTCCATATAAAAAAGAATATCAAAAGTTGGTAATAAGTTTTGTTGGTTATAAAACTGATACGATAACAGTTAATCGTTTAAGTCCTGTTCGCCATTATTTAACGGAAAGTAATATCTTAGAGGAGGTGGCTGTTTCAGCTAAAAA
Source organism: Tenacibaculum sediminilitoris (assembly GCF_964513795.1). Lineage (NCBI taxonomy): Bacteria > Pseudomonadati > Bacteroidota > Flavobacteriia > Flavobacteriales > Flavobacteriaceae > Tenacibaculum > Tenacibaculum sediminilitoris. Next base: position 1,217 of record NZ_CAZEQR010000007.1, read on the forward strand.
AAGTTCAACTCAGCGATCGTATTTGCAAACACAGGACTTGGTAACCATTAATAGTGATGAGTTGTTAAAAGCGGCTTGCTGTAATCTATCCGAAAGTTTTGAAACCAACCCATCTATTGATGTTAATTTTTCTGATGCGTTAACAGGAACTAAACAAATTCAAATGTTGGGTTTAACAAGTCCATATTTGTTAATTACTCAAGAAAATATCCCATCAATTAGAGGAGCAGCACAAGCATTTGGATTAACCTTTACACCTGGAACTTGGGTAGAGAGTATTCAAATAACCAAAGGAGCAGGTAGTGTAGTTAATGGTTTTGAAAGTATTTCAGGTCAAATAAATACCGAGTTAGTAAAACCATCAACTAATCATAAGTTTTACCTTAATGCTTATGGAGCAGTAGGGGGTAGGTTAGAGTTGAATACCCATTTTAATCAAAAAGTGAATAAAAAATGGCAAACAGGCTTCTATGTTCATGGAAATTATAGAGGAGAAAAGTTTGATAAAAACAACGATAATTTTTTAGATAACCCATTAGCAGAACAAATTAACGTGATGAATCGTTGGCAATACACCGATGCTCAAAAAGGTTGGGTTAGTTTTATCAACTTTAGGTATGTAGACGATTCAAAACAAGTAGGAGAAATTAACTTTGATCCAGAAAAAAACAAAGGTTCAAATACAGTCTGGGGAAGTGAAATTAAAACTAAACGTTTTGATACATCGTTGAAAATAGGGTATGTTTTTCCAGACATGCCATTTCAAAATATGGGGTTTCAAGCGGCTTATAGTAATCATAAACAAGATTCATATTTTGGACTTAGAGACTATAACATTCTGCATCAAAGCTTTTATAGTAACTTCATGTTTAGCTCTATTATTGGAGATACTCGTAATAAATTTAAAATAGGGGCTAGTTTTACCTATGATAAGTACGATGAATTTGTTAGTACAGCAATGAACCCGAATTTTGATAGAAAAGAAAACTCTGTAGGTGCATTTTTTGAATACGCTTATGATAATGCCGATAATTTAAGTGTTACTGCAGGGCTTCGATTAGATTATCATAATTTGTTAGGAACTTTTATAACCCCAAGATTGCATATGCGTTATGTTCCTTGGGGAAGAGGTGTGTTAAGAGCTTCTGTTGGAAGAGGAAAACGAAGTGCCAATATTTTTGCAGAGAATCAACAGCTTTTTGCTTCATCAAGAGCAATTACTATTGAAAACGCAGGCGGAAATATTTATGGTTTAGATCCAGAAGTGGCTTGGAATTATGGAGTGTCTTTTTTACAAGGGTATAAATTATTTGGAAGAAAAGGGGATGTAACAGTTGATTTTTATCAAACAAACTTCTCAAATCAGGTGATAGTCGACTGGGAAAATCCACAAGAAATTTCTTTCTATAATTTAGAAGGAAAAAGTATAGCCAATAGCTTTCAGATAGAGATGAATCAAAACATTATTCCATACTTTAACACACGATTTTCGTACAAGTTTTATGATGTTTCTACAGGTTACAAATCAGGAAACTTAGCGAAAGCTTTACAAGCAAAACATCGTTTTTTTGCTAATATATCTTACGAAACAAAAACGGAAGAAAGTGATGCTAGTTGGAAGTTTGATGTAACCTATAATTGGATTGGAGAGCAACGCTTACCCAATACAAATAACCAGTTACCAACGTATTCGGATAGCTATAACTTGTTAAACGCCCAAATAACAAAAGTGTTTTCAAAAAAGTTTGAGGTGTATGCTGGAGCTGAAAATATTACAAATTATAAACAAAAAAATCCTATATTGGGAAGTGACAATCCGTTTGAAGCAAATTTTGATACTACAATTATATATGCACCAGTTTTTGGGAGTAACTTCTATGCAGGATTACGATTTAAAATAGATTAATTAATAAAATAAAAGATAAAGAACAGATGAAAAATATATTTTTATTAGCAGTTGTTTTAGTATTAAGTACATCGGCATTTGCTCAGAAAAAAAATGCTAAAGTTTCTTTTGAAGTAGATGGTGTTTGTATGATGTGTAAAAAACGTATTGAAAAAGCAGCGTTAAAAACCAAAGGGGTCAAGTTTGCTAAATGGGATGTAAATACTCACAAATTAAGTTTAATTATTGATGAGCGTAAAACAACTACAGAAGTGGTAAAGAAAAGTATTGCGGGTGTGGGGCATGACACAAAAGAGTTTAAGGCAACCACAGAAGTGTATGATAATTTACATGAATGCTGTAAATATCGTGATGAACAAGTGCAGCAAGATCACCAAAAAACAAAACAATAAAAAAACAAAATCCCGAGTATTTAGCTCGGGATTTTGTTTTTATAACATTTGTAGTGTGTTAATTTCTTGTTGTGTTAATTCACGCCATCTGCCACGAGGTAAGTTCTTTTTGGTCATGCCAGCAAAAACTACTCTGTCAAGCTTGATAACAGTATATCCGAAGTGTTCAAAAATTTTACGAACAATACGGTTTCTACCAGAGTGGATCTCAATACCAACTTCTGTTTTACGTTCTCCTTCTACATAAGATACAGCATCGATAAATACTTTTCTTCCTTCAATAATAACATCACCACGTAATTTTTCTAAATCAGCAATGCTTAGTTTTTTATCTAACGAGGCATGGTATAATTTACGAACGTTATGTTTTGGATGTGTTAGTTTTTTTGCTAATTCACCATCGTTGGTAAACAATAATAAACCGGTAGTATTTCTGTCCAATCTTCCTACTGGATATATACGCTCATTTGTGGCATTTCCTACCAATTCCATTACAGTTTTACGACCACGATCATCTTCCATGGTAGTAATGTAATTTTTAGGTTTGTTTAGTAAAACGTAACGTTTTTTTTCCATAGAAATTAACGTTCCGTCAAAGCGAACTTCGTCACCAGGTTGTACTTTGTAGCCCATTTCTGTAACTAACTTACCGTTAACAGAAACACTTCCGTGCTCTATATAGGTATCTGCTTCTCTACGAGAACAAATTCCTGAATTAGAAATGAATTTATTTAAGCGAACTCCTGTGCTCTCAGTTTTTTTCTGATCAGGTTTGTTGCTTTTTGGTTTTTTGAAGTCTTTTTTGAATTGATTTTTTCCTTGAGGATTACTATTGCCTCCAGCTTGTCGTCCTCTCGACGAGTTTTTTGAATTCATAATTAAATTTTAAAAAGTGTGCAAATTTACAGTAATTATTTGGAGAAAAGATGGTAATGAAGTTTTATTTTGTTTTTTTAAGGTATAGAAAATGAGTTGATTAGTTTTTAATTGTTTTTCGCCCCATATTTTAGCATAATTTCCTTTTTGTTATTAACCTGAAGTTTTTCATAAATATTGCGGGTGTGAGTTTTAATGGTGTTTATAGAGAGGTAAAGTTCTTCTGCAATAGAAGCATAACTTTTTCCTTTAGCAAGCAAGGTAAGTACTTCGTTTTCTCTTTCTGATAATTCTTTTTCATGGGGTGATTGAAACGATTCTACTACTTTTCTAGCTATATTACTGCTCATTGGGGCACCTCCATTTCGTGCTTGTTCTAAAGCGTTTATTAACTCTTTAGGTGTTGTGTTTTTGTTTAAGTAGCCAACAGCTCCAACACACAAAGCATCAAAAATATATTTTGAATTTTCATGTACAGAAATTATAATAGGTAAAATAGTTGGTACTATTTTCTTTGTTTGTTTTATAGTTTCAATCCCGTTAATACCTCCTAGTTGAATGTCAACCAACATAATTTTAGGTTTATTTCCTTCTTTTATAAAGTTAAGAGCTTCTTCTCCAGATAAAAACGCACCACTTACTTGAAACCGATCAGAAGAATTAATAATTTCTTTAAACGATTCTAAAATACTTTCGTGATCTTCAATTATAATAATATTAAGTTTACTCATGGTGTTCTTCTTTAAGGTTTCCTGTAAAAGTTACAGTAACTCCATTATTTGTTTCAATGTTAATTTGTTGATGTAAAGAGCTTGTTCTATGCTGCATGTTTTTTATACCGTTTAAACGATTTAATTCATCCGGTTTGAACCCAATTCCATTGTCTTTTAAGGTTATTTTTAATAGATTGTTTTGTAGTTTAAAGGTTAAATAAACTTTAGAAGCTTTACTGTGTTTTAATACATTCGTCATAGCTTCTTTAAAAATTAAAACAAGTTGTTTACTCCAATAAAAAGGAAGAGCAATTTTTTTATTTGAAAAGTTAGGAGTAGAGTAAAAAGTTATGGAAGAATTTTCAAACAAGTTTTCTCCAAAGTCGTTTAAATATACTTGTAATTGATGTAAATCATCATTTTTGTGATCTAAAGACCAAACAAAGTCTTTCATACCATGGTATAAATAATCAGCGTCTTTTTTTATTTGTTTTAACTTTTTTTCTTTGTTTTTAGTTTCTTGCGTGTAATTATGATCAATAAGCATGTTTGACGTTATAGAAATACTAGCTAGTTTATTTCCTAACTCATCATGAAAATCTCTGGCTACATTTTTTCTTACTTCTTTTAATGCTTTTTGAAGTTTTTCCTTTTCTGCAATGTTTTTTTTAAGTTGAATATTTTTATGAATACTTTTTTGCAAACCTAAAAAGAGAAGAAAAATAAAGCCACCAAGTACTAAGACGGTAATTGTTATATAAAACCAAGTTTGTTGATGCCATGGATATATAATTTTAAATTTAAAAAAATTGGTTTCTTTCCAAGTACTTAAATTATCTTTATACCTAAATTTAATTTGATATTTACCTTGTGTATTGTTATTAAAATTTAAAAAACTTGAAGTCGTCTCTACCCAATTGTTGTTGTTTAGTTTATACGCAACTTTCGTGGTTTCTGGGTTTATAAAATTAATTGTATTTAAATAAAATGAATCTTTATCTTGTTTCACAAGAAGTTTAGTATTTTGCTTTGGAGAAAAAGGATTGGCATTACTTATTCTAAATAATCCCTTATTTCCAGTTACATATATAAAGTCATTTTGTTCAGTAATTTTAGTAGCAAAAGAAGAGTATTGCCCTAAGTTCTTATCAATACTACAAAAAGTGTTTTTTGTATAAACATTAAGTCCTCTTTGTGTAGCAATCCATAAAATGCCGTGAGAATCAACGTATAAATCGTTAATGTGGTTACTAAGTAGCCCTTGTGTTGTAGTGTAGTTTTTTGTCTGTGTTGGAGTAATTTTAAATACTCCTTTGTTAGTAGCTACCCATAAAGTATCTTTATTAATTACTATATCGTTAAATTCACTAGCAAATTTCTTATTAATAAGACTCCATTCTTTAATAGATTCTTTAGAGTTAAGGTTAATTTCAAATATTCCACCTTTTCCATATAGTGCTATTAGTGCATTTTTATATTTTAGTACATTTTTTATGTTAGCATCATAGGTAGTTTGAATAGATATTTTCTTATTGTTAAATCCAGAAATGTTTAATTCATTTTTATGTAAAATAATGTTTACTGTATCATTTTTAAATTCAAAAGATTTTGATATATCATAGTTTATTTTATAATTATTCAATTTATCGTATGACGGTTTACAAACACTTGAAACTAACGTGATTTCTTTTTTTTGATTGTTCACTTGAAGTTTTTCTGAGATAAACGGGCTTACATATTTTGATTTAATTTTACTATTATTAAACTCATAAATTGTATTTAAGGAAAGTAAAACAAGTCCTTCATTTAATTTTTCAATGTCTTTTAGGTCAGGGTTTTTAAAGAAGTCTTTTCCATAAAAAGTATTAGCTTTATTGGGTATAAAGTAAATTCCTTCACCATAAGTGGTAATCCATAGGTTTTTATCGTTGTCAAATAAAAAATCGGAAATTAAACTATTGATAGATAGTTCTTTAGATATGTTTTTTAAATGGAGGTTGTCCCAGTTGTATTTGTATAGTTTCCTAGTGCTATCTATATCGTTTTTAGCAACAAAATAAAGATTTTGATTGATTACTTGTAGTTGGGTTATTTTACTGTTATTTACATTAAGTTGTCTTTTAGCAATGAGTTTTTTAGCTTTATTAAAAACATAAATAGTGTTATAAGAAGCTGCAAAAAAATAACCGTTGGATTTTGCAACAGTGTGTATTTGGATTTTGTTTACCTCATGGAGGTTTATTTTTTCAAGTAAATTATTCTTTTTCTTTAAAACATAAATTCCTTTAGTAGGTGTTATATTAGTAGTATTTGTAGCTTCAGAAAAAAAGTATATAGTTGAGTCAATTTTTTTTTGACTCATAGGAATGACAGTATCTTTTCTAGTTGTCTTTTTGAAACTTAATTTAACCTGTTTAGAAGTTTTGTCTCTTAGGATATTAGCCAGTTTTTTTGATTGATCTTTAGTATTGTAAAAATAAAAGGCCCCATTATTAAAATCAGCTAAAAGAATAGAGTCATTTACTCTATGAATTTTCTTGACTTTTGTTGTCTTTCGATTTTCTGATTTAATTGGATAAATACTATCGTTTTTTAATTTATGAACACCAGCTCCCCATGTAGCTATTAAGTATTCATTAGGTTTGTCTTCTATTATGTCTATGACATAATTAGATAGAAGTCCATTTTCATAAGTGAATCTTTCAAAAGAAGAACCATTAAATTTAGCTAGCCCATCATCGGTTCCTATCCAAATATATCCGTTAGAGTCTTGAATTATTTGATAAGTTATATCATGAGGTAAACCTTCTTCAACAGTATAATGCTTATAAATAGGTTTTTGAGCAGAGCCTGTTTTGTAGCCAAAAATAAACAAGCAAGTAAAAAATAAGACTTTTATGAGTGTAGTGCTATTCTGCATATGTGTTAAATAAAGGGTATACAAATATCTGTAAAAAAAAACATTTAAAATCACCCTAAATAGGTGAGTAATGTATTATGCCTTCTAGATACTTTTATGGAGGTAATTTAAAAACTAGTATTATGATTAGAAATTTATTTTTAATAGTATTTATTTTTTTTAACGGAATAGTATTGGGACAATCAGTTTCTTTAAAAAAACCAAATTACTTATTGGTAGCAAATAATAAAATAGTTACTCAAGAAGAAATAAATAAATATTATAAATCAGGACTTATAAAATCAATGAATAAAGGTGTAAGTGATGAATTTAGAAATAAGTTAGTAGGTGTAGTAGGAAAAGATATTGTAGGAAAAGAGTTTATTATTTGTTTTGAATTGTATCCTGAAAATGAAAAAAATATACGCGTTAGTGCAACTAATATAATAAAAAGCAGACCTAATAAAAATGAAGGGTTTATAGTGAAAGAAGGTATAGAAGCTCCAGATTTTGTTGTACAGATGTTAAATGAGAAAAAGTACCAACTTTCAAAGTTAAAGGGGAAAGTTGTGTTAATAAATTTTTGGGCAACATGGTGTGCTCCTTGTTTACGTGAGTTTTATGATATTCAACCACAAATACTTGATGATTTAAAGGACAAGGATTTTATTTACATTCCTATTTCAATAGGAGAGAAGAAAAATACTGTTCTAAAAAAAATGAGACAACTAAAAGAAGATAGGATTGATTTTAATGCAGGTATTGATTTTCAAAAGAAAATATGGGATAAATATGCTGAGAAAACAATACCTAAAAGTATTGTTATAGACCAGAAAGGATATATAAGACTGCTTATCTCTGGCGGGGCAGAAGAAAATATAAAAATTATAAAAAAGAAAATAGATAGTTTACTACAGAGGTAATATTTTATTTTATTCTGAAAATAAAAAATCACCTATTAAGGGTGAAAGGAGCCACCAAGTACAAAGTTACCTTTGTTATAGTCTCTAACTCTTATTTTAATAAGGTTTAAGTTTAATATAAGTATTGTATAACTAAAATGAATAACTGTGGTAGTATGTCCTAGCTGTAAGTTTAATGTACTAAGAAGAAAGAAAAGAAACTTTCTTTTTAAATTAATTCCATATTCTAAAATTTATAAATGTTACAGGTGTAAAGTAACATTTCTTCAAATTAAAAAATTTGCAACTACTATTTCTTAAATGAGATAATTTAAAAAATCACCCATTATGGGTGATTTATAAAATTCGAAGTCAAAATACTTTTGCTCCAAAATATTAAATCATGAAAAAAACACTACTTTTCTTATGTTACTTTTTAAGTTTCATTTCTTATGCTCAAAATACGTATGTTCCTGATGATAATTTTGAACAAGCATTAATTGATTTGGGACATGATGATGTACTTGATAATTATGTAGTAACGGCCAATATTAGTTCTCTTAAAAGTTTAAATGTAGCAAGTAAAAATATTACAAATTTAACAGGTATTGAAGATTTTACTTCTTTAGAAGATCTTACTATTTTCTTTAATCAAATAACAAGCTTAGATTTAAGTAATAATAGAGCTCTTATTAACTTATCTGCAAATAATAATGAATTATCTAATTTAAACTTAAGTGAGAATGCAGCTTTAAAATACCTTTCTGTCTCTGCCAATCAATTAACAAGTTTAGATATAAGTAAAAGTATAGTATTAGAGTCTTTTTATGGAAATAACAATGAGTTGGTAGAACTTGATTTGAGCTCAGCGATAGCTTTAAAATATTTTGTTGCAGATGATAACCAACTAACAAGCTTAAATGTAAAGAATGGAAACAATAGTAATGTTGTTACTTTTTCTGTGAAAAACAACCTTAATTTAACTTGTATTCAGGTAGATGATGAAATGTATAGCCTTATAAATTGGTCAAACTATAAAGATAATACTGCAGCTTTTAAAGAAAATTGTAGTATGTCTACTATAAAAAATAGTTTTTTAGGAAATGTAACAGGGAGCTGGAATGAGTCATCTAATTGGAGCTTAGGACATGTACCTGCTGAAAATGAAGAAGTGGAAATACCTAGTACAGCTAATGTAACCATAGGTAAGAGTTCTTTCTTTAAAGTTAAAAAAATAACAAATGAGGGTACCTTAAACCTTTTAGGAAAACTCACCATTTCTAATGAGTTTATAAATTTAGGAAGATTTACATATAACTCTACAGGTTCTTTATTAATGTCTAAAGTAAGCGGTAATGGAAACCTTATGTTTACTAAAGATACTTATAAAGGAAATTCTTTAGATCCTACTAAGTGGTATTTGTCTTCTTTTCCATCATTAGGAATTACTGCTCAAGAAGTAATTGCTAACTCTACTTTAGCAACAGGTACTAGTACCAATAAAGGTATAGCTATTTATAATAATTCATATACAGGAGGTACTGGATGGAATTACTTTAATACCCTTTCTCAATATTTATTGAATCCAGGAAAAGGATTTGCTGTAAAAATGGCTTCTATGTCTTCTAGGTATTTAAGAAAGATACAAGAAAATGTAGATGCATCTTTCTTACTATCAAACTTTAATATAAGAACTTATAAAGGAACTCAAAATGGCTGGAACTTAATAGGTAATCCATATGTAGCTTCTATACCCGCTAATAGTGCTTCAGGTAAAACAAATAACTTTTTGGCTGCAAATGGGACTAAATTTGACCCAGCTTATGCTGCTTTATACTTTTGGAATCCTGATACGAATTCATATGATATTGTTAATAATGCAACAAAGGCAACATATATTAAGCCTATGGAAGGTTTTTTTATAAAAATAAATGTAGATGTTTCAAATGTGGATTTTCAAACAGGAGCATTGGTTCACCTTCCTACTAGTTACACGGAAAGAAGATTAGACTCTTTAACAGAAATAACACTTACTGTTAGAACAATAAAAGATAAACAAAAGACAGTTGTGAAGTATTTACAGGGTGCTACTGATGGGCTAGATATAGGATATGATGCAGGAACATTCAATGCACATAAAAAGGAACTGTCGATTTATACAAATTTAATTTCCGAAAAATCAAATACTCAATTCTCAATACAATGTTTGGCGAAAAGTAAAATAGAGAATAGTATTGTTCCTATCGGTATTAAAACTACAGATGGAGAAGAATTAACAATTAAAGCAGCTATAAATCAATTACCAGATGGAGTTAGAGTGTTATTTGAAGATAAGCTAACTAATACGTTTACAGATTTAACAGACGAAGCATCTGAATATAAAATAATACTTAAGGAAAAAGAAAACAACAAAAATCGTTTTTATTTACATACAAAAGCAAGATTATCACCTGTCAAAGATTTTTCAAAATCAGATATTACTATAGTAAAAACAGGGTTAGATAAAATTCAAATTAAAGGATTAAAAGAAAAATCAAAAATTTTTATATATAATTTACAAGGAAAATTAATTCAGCAAAGCAATGTGAATAAAATTGATAGTAGTATAACTTTACCAATGTTGGCTAAAGGAATGTATGTTATAAATATAAAATCAGAAAATACAGAAGTTACTAAAAAAATAATTTTATAGAAATGAAGAGACAAGTTGAGAGTTTAAATAAACAAACAGAAATAACAAGAAAAGAAGCTCTAAAGAAAATAGGTAACTATGGTAAGTATACAGCGCTAACAGCATTAGGAACCTACATGTTGTTAAACCCAAAAACAGCACAAGCTCAAAGTCCAGAAAGTCCTGGTAAAGATTTTTAACTACGTTTATATTGAAGGGAATAAATGTGGATTACTAAAGCTCCAAGCTATTGTTTGGGGCTTTTTATATGGTTTTATTTAGTCTAATACCTCTACTACTTTATCTAGAATCAATGATTTGTCAATGAAGAGTAAGCTAAAAACACCAATTAATAATAGTATTTTTAAAATGTTATGAGCCAATCTATATTGGTTGTTTTGTGTTGATTTCCATATGTAAAAACCAACACAAATTAAAGTAATAGCGGCTAAATAAAAATAGTATTTCATATACTCAATAGCAGGATAGTTAAATAATATACCTATTGGAACCAAAGTTAGTACCATTAATAAGATGATTAGTTTTTTTGCGCTCTGTTCTCCATATTTTATAGGAAAAGTATTGTAATTATTGACAATAGCTCCTTTTATATTTTCTAAATCTTTAATAAGTTCACGAATCATAATGACAAGAAAAAGAAAGAAAGCATGTATAAAAATTACTTTTGAGAAATTTTTGTAGTATACAAAAACTACAAAAAAAGGAAGTATAGTTAAAACAGTAGCGGTTATTAACCCAACTAAAGGATGTTTTTTTAATTTATGAGAATAGAACCAAATTCCAAAAATATATATTGAAAAAAATAAAGCTGCTCGCCATGAAACCAACCATCCAAAGAAAAAACCGATAAAATTTAAAGTAAAATATAAAGTTAGTTTAGTTTCTTGTTTTACATAAGAATCTAGTCCTGTTTTTATAGGTCTGTTAATAATGTCTGCTTTCTTATCATAAAAATTATTGATAATATAACCAGAAGCAACAACTGAAACAGTAGCTATGACTAAATACAGTAAATGCCAATCAAAAACTATGGGTTTTACTGATTTTGTATCCGAGAAAATAAAAATAGCAGCTAAATATTGAGCTGCTATTAATACTAAAATGTTATAACCTCTTATAACTGATAAAAGGCTAAATATTTTTAAGAATAAGGTGTTTTTTTTAAACGTACTCATAGTATCATTTTAAAAGCGATACACCAGTTCTAATTTATAGTCTTTTAAACTGTTTTTTGCTTTTTCATAATCTTCGGTAAAGCCTAAGATATAACCACCGCCACCAGAACCACAAAGTTTTAAGTAATAGTCGTTTGTTTGTAAACCTTTTTCCCAAACTTTATGAAAAGCAATAGGAATCATTGGTTTAAAATTCGTAAGCACCACCTTAGATAGTTTTTTTACATTGCCAAAAAGTGATTTAACATTTCCTTGTAAAAAATCTTCAATACAAGCATCTGTATGTGTAGCAAACTCTTCGCTAATCATTTTTCGGAAACCTTCATTTTTCATCTTATTCATAAAGATAGTTACCATAGGTTCAGTTTCACCAACTTGCTCAGAGTCTAATAAGAAAACAGCTCCTTTACCTTCTTTTTGAGAAGGAATTCCAGCAGGTTCTATGTGTTCTTTCGAGTTAATTAAAATAGGTAAACTTAAATATGAATTTAAAGGATCTAATCCCGAACTTTTTCCATGAAAAAAAGATTCCATTAAAGAAAAAACCTGTTTTAAAGTTAAGAGCTTATCTCTGGTTAGGTTTTCTAAAACGGTAATTTTACTATTCGCGTATTTATCGTAAATAGAAGCTACCAAAGCACCAGAGCTACCTACTCCATAACCTTGCGGGATTGATGAATCAAAATACATTCCTTCATCAATATCTTTTTTTAAAGATTCTAAATCAAAAGAAACTATTTCAGAGTTCAAGTTAGCTAAATAGGTGTAAAAATTACCCAAACTTTCATTTGATTTTTTAGCTTCTCCAGTTAAGTTTTTAGCAGATTTAAGAGCGCCTTTATAAGAGCTAAAAGGTATCGCAAGCCCTTTAGAGTCTTTTATAATTCCATATTCTCCAAAGAGTAATATTTTTGCGTAAAATAAGGGTCCTTTCATAGGTGTTTTAATTACAATGCAAATATAGTAGTAAAAGCACTAGTTTACAAACTAGTACACGTTTTTGTAAAAAGTTTTCCATACACCAACTTTTTCATTGTTGCGATATTTACCTTTCGTTTCTATTTTACCATTTTTATAAAAGGTTTTCCATATACCCTCTCTTTTACCATCATTATATTTTCCTTCTTCTTTTAACTCTCCAGATTCGTAAAAGACTTTTCGTACCCCATGGAGTTTGCCTTTTTTATAATTGGCTTTATGAAAAGGCTTTCCGTTAGGGTGATAGTAAATTACTAAACCGTCAAATACTTCTTCATTAGGCTTATTTGTTAGACTAAAACCTTCCATTTGAATTTTACCGTTCTTGAAATAATCTATAATCCAAAAACCATTGTCCATTTTTTTCGGAGCAGGTCTGTAAAACTCATGAGATCCTTTTGTTGTTTCTTGCCAGTTTTTGTCAAACCAAACAGTTTCTTGAGCAGCGACTAAATTGGTTATAAAACCAATAAAAATGGCTATTATTATTGTTGAAGTTTTCATAATAGTAGGGAATTTAGGTTACATAGGTCTCGCGCCAAAACCCACACTATCACAAATATAATGATTTTTTTGGCAGTATGCAGCTAAATCATTTTTAATAAAGGATTCAATTTCAGTCTTTTCTGAATTAGGATATAATACATGCACGTTAGCGCCAGCATCTAATGTAAAACAAATATTGCTATTGTTTTCTTGTCTGTATTCCCATATTCTATTGATGATTTCTAAAGTGTTTGGTTTCATCAAAATAAAATACGGGTTGCTAGTAAGCATCATAGCATGTAAGGTTAGAGCTTCACTTTCAACAAGGTTGATGAAAGCTTTAATATCTCCGTTTTGAAGAATTTTTGAAATTTCTTCTAAGTTTTCATTAGCTTGAGTAAAACGATTTTCTGCATACGGGTGGTTGTGCATTAAATTATGACCTACAGTACTAGAAACTTGTTTTTCATCTTTATCAACTAATAAAATAGTATCTTGATAATTATCAAAAATAGGGTGAATTTTATAAGGGAACTTTATACCAAATAAGTCAGAACTTCCTTCAATTTCTGAATGACTTCCCCAAACAACTATGGGACCCTCAATACTTCTACTAGCACTTCCAGAACCCAAACGAGCTAAAAAAGACGCTTTTTGGTTAATAAATTCTTTAGTTATATTAGGGTTTAATTCTTTCTCTAAGCTCATTAAGCACATTGCAATGGCGCTCATTCCACTTGCAGAGGAAGCAATTCCACTACTATGAGGAAATGAGTTTTCTGAAGAAATAACCATGCTATATTCCAAGATATAAGGGCAATATTCTTTAACACGTTCAAAAAACTTAGCAATCTTTGGTTTAAAATCATCTTTCTTTTTTCCTTCAAAGAAAAGTTCAAAATCGGCTTGTAATTCTGAAGCCATTAGAACATCACGTTTAGTGAATTCGATCTTTGTTGTAGTGTGGCAATTATTCAACGTAAAACTTACCGAGGCGTTTTTGGGTATTTGTGGCTCGCTTTTCCCCCAGTACTTTACCAAAGCAATATTACTAGGTGTTTGCCATGTAACTGTTAAGTTGTCTGCTTTTTTATCTTTAGATTGAAATATAAAATCTGATGTATTCAACGTATAAAAATTTTGCTGTAAAGATAGAATTTCGCTTACACTTGTGCTAATTTTTGTAAAACGCTTTCTTTATAGCTTCTACTTATAGAGATTGCTTTCTTGCCAATTTCAATATATTCGTTGGTATAGGAAGAAATTTTAGGTATAGAAACAATATATGAGCGATGCACCCGAATGAAATTATTATTGGGCAATGAATTTTCAAAACTACTAATCGTTTCTCTTGTAACTATAACATCATTTATGGTAATTACCCTCACATAATCACCTAAACTCTCAATATATAAAATGTCTTCAAAATTGATTTTAACCATTTTTCTATCAGCTCTAACAAACATAAAATCTTTTTTGTCAGAAACTTTTATTTCAGGACTAGATTCAAAAACCTTTTGAACTGCTTGTAAAAACCGATCAAAAGCAATGGGTTTTAAAAGGTAGTCGATTACATTTAAGTTAAAACCATCAACCGCATAATCACGATATGCAGTTGTAAAAATTATTTGTGATTTTTTATTAATAATTTTAGCTAAACTTAATCCGTCAATTTCAGGCATATTTATATCAAGAAAAAATAAATCGATAACTTCAGTTTGCAAAACCTGTAAAGCTTCTATAGCATTTTTACAACTCGATATGAGGGTTAAATGTGGAGTTTTCTCAATAAACGACTCAAGAATTTCTCTAGCTATAGGTTCATCATCTACAATTACACAAGTTGTTTTTTTAATCATTTTTTAAAGGGATTTTTAAATCTACAATAAATTGACTTTCTTTTGATTCTATAGAGAGTTTAGATTTATTGTTATATAACATTTCTAATCTTTTTTGAATGTTTTCTAGTCCAATTCCTTTTCTGTTAAACGTTGCTTTCTTCGAAGTATTCTCAATATGAAAAGTTAATAAGTCTTTAGATGCTTTTAGATAAATATGTATATTTAACACCCCATTAATTTGTGTCCCGTGTTTAAAAGCATTTTCAACAAAAGGAAGTAATAGCATAGGTGGAACTTGAATAGTTTCATCAAATAAGCTTTTGGTAAAATTAACTTGTAAACTTTCTTGAAAACGCATTTTCTCTAAGGAAATATAGTCTTCAATATGTTGAATTTCATTTTTTAGAAGAACTGATGGTTTATCTACCTGATATAAGATGTAATCTAACAAGTTAGAAAGTTTTAAAATCATCTCAGGAGCTTCTTCCGATTTTTTAAGAGCAAATCCATATAAAGTGTTTAGTGTGTTAAACAAAAAATGTGGGTGTATTTGCATTTTTAAAAACTGTAACTCTTGTTCTTTAAGTTGTAGTTTGGTTTGTAAGAATTTGTTTTCTAACGTTTTTTTCTCTTTAGTAGATTTGTAGTTATAACTTAATATTTTGTATCCACTAGCTAAAACAATAATTAAAAACACGCATACTAAAATTACTGATGAACTTTTTGTTAAAGCAGGCATGTTTTGAAACTCCAGGTTAAAAAAGAAAACAAATCCAAAAACAACGGTTACTAATACTCCGAAAAGTGTAAAAATAATAGCATAAACAGTATATAATAAAAACGACCAGTATTTTTGTGTAAGTAGATAATTGGGTATTAAGTTGTATGCAAAAACATAGGAGGTTATAATAGAGATGACAGAAAGAATACTAGTGAACCAAAATAGGAATTGAGGATTGTTACTCCCTGTGCTAAAAAACAGGTAAAAAAACATCCAAACAAGCCCCCAGTATAAAATATGGAGTGGAGTTTTAAATAAAAAAGAAGTAAATATCTTTAGCATCTTGTAAAAAAGCACATTTTTAAGCTTAAAAAAAAGTAAAAATAGATGAAATAAGGATTTAGTAGGCTTTTTAACCGTTTTTCTATTTTAAACATTAAACTTGTTGAATATGGTTTGATATTGGTAGTTTGTCGTTATTTCAATTATTCAATTAAAGTCAATTCTACTTTTACAGCGTATAATTTTAAAAACTAATTTTATGAATTTTATTATTGAAGGAGGTTGGACGTTTATGATTCCACTATTAGCATTATTAGTGCTTGTTGTTATTTTGTTTATTAGAGGGATGAAAAATAACACAGAGAAAAACTCTAAGCTTATCAAATCTATTAGTCTGTTTTCTTTTGTGTTTGGAGTATTAGGGTTTGTTTTAGGAATGTTAGGTGCTTTGAAAGCTATATCTATGGCTAATGATATAGCACCACAGGTCTTAGCAGGAGGCTTTAGGGTCGGTTTAATAGCGCCAACTTTTGGATTATTTATTTTTCTATTGGGAAGACTGTTTGATATCATCTTGTTATGGAAAAGAGAAAACTAATTTAAATTCGTTAGTAAATTTAAATACCCATTTCTAACATAGAAATGGGTATTTTTGCATTATGAGGAAAATTAAACTAATCTGGGATTTTAAAGGTCCAGATGGATTGGAAACAGCAAAGCATCATTGCTTACACCTTAAAGAATTTGCTCAGATTGATAGTTTGCCTTATCATGAAGTAAATTTTGTATCTTTAAACGAAATGCACACCATTGCTTTCATAATAGTAGATGAAGAGCATATGAAAACCTTTAGAGATGCATTAAAGCCTCACAGAGGAGAATTAGCATAATATAACACAAAAAATAGATATATGTTTTTAATTAATGCCTTAGCAAAACCTAAAAAATCTTCTGAACATTACGATGAAGTTATCGGAGCTTACGTAAGCTTGTATATCGATTATAAAGATATTGAAGGAGCTATGCGATTAGCGAAGTTTTACATCAAAAACGAAGAGTGGAAAGTAGTAGAAATAGAAGACGAATATTTTACGTTAGACTCTGTAGATGATGTAGAAGACGAAGAACAAAAAGAACTGTATGAAGAAGCTGTAGAGTATGGATACTCTATTATTTTTAACTGCTACGAAGAAGAAGGAGAAGACGAAGACTAAAAAAATAAAGTCATTTCGAACGAAGTATTCTTAAGCCTTTGTTCGAAATGATTTTTTATTTATTCAGCAATAGCATTTGCACAAATAAAACCACCTGTCCAAGCATTTTGAAAGTTGAAGCCACCAGTAACCGCATCAATATTTAACACTTCACCTACAAAAAATAAGTTTTTGTGTTTTTTACTTTCAAAACGTTTAAAGTTAATTTCTTTTAAATCTACACCACCAGCAGTAACAAACTCTTCTTTAAAAGTAGTACGTCCATTAGCATTGAATAATCCTTTGGTAAGTTCGTTTGCTAAATTTTGAAGCTGTTTGTTGCTTACATCAGCCCAATTCTGATTGTTTTTTATTTCTGAAGCCGTAACAAATCGTTCCCATAATCGACGAGGAATATCACTAAAAGGAGATTTTAAAATTACCTGTTTTTTAGCTTGTGACTTCTTTAGTTCTTGTAATTCTTCCAGAACAGAATTTGTATCTTGTCCTAACCAATTTACCAGTACGTTGTATTGATAATTTTTGTCTGCTAAAATACGAGCACCAAAAGCAGATAATTTTAAAATAGCAGGACCACTCAACCCCCAATGCGTAATTAATAACGGACCAGAGTTTTCCAAGTTACTTCCAACAAGTATAACTTCTGCATTAGGGACCGAAATTCCGCCTAAATCAATAATTCGCTTATCTTTTATATTGAAAGTGAATAAAGAAGGAACGGGCTCAATAACTGTGTGATTTAGCGTCTCACATAAATCCCATACTTTTTTACTACTTCCTGCGGCAACCACTACGAAATCAGCTTCAAAAACTTGATTTTTTGTGTTGATAACCCATTTATCATCTTGTTGATAAACAGAATTCACACCATGATTTTTTAACACTGTAATTCCGAGGTTATCAACAGCGCTTTGGAAACAATCTATAATAGCTTTTGATGTATTCGCTTCTGGGAATACACGATTATCTGCTTCTATTTTTAAAGGAACTCCGCGATTTTCAAACCATTCAAAAGTATCACCAGTCATGAATTTATAAAAAGGGCCTAATAACTCTTTTTCACCTCTTGGATAGAATTTTGTTAGTTCTTTAGGTTCAAAACAAGCATGCGTAACATTGCAACGACCTCCTCCAGAAATTTTTACTTTTTGTAAAACCTCTTTTCCTTTCTCAAGAATAGTAATGTCCAATTCAGGATTGAGTTCTTTTGCATTAATTGCAGTAAAATAACCTGCAGCTCCACCACCAATAATTATTACTTTTTTCATTATAAAATCATTTCTTTATATGAAAGGATAGTATTGAATCCTTTTTGTTGAAAATAGCTTTTAGTATCTTCATTTCCTGTAGCTAAAATAAAATCACCACCCCAAGCGCCTAAGCTTTTTACTTCACCAAAATAGTCGGGAAATAATATTTCTTTTACAGTGCCTTGTTTTATAATTGAACTAATGATTTGTTCATGCTCAATAATGATTTTTTCTAAATTTTTAGAGGTGTTAGTTTTTAAAAATTCTTGAGTTAAATTGTCAATTTCAGGAATTAATATTTTAGCTTCTTCTTTGTGTTTTTTATAGTGAGCAATTCCTTCTCTACTATTTTGTTTTTGATTCAAATACACAAAAAACAATTCTTCAGAAAAACTTGGGTTGAAATTTACTTCCTTAACAATAGGTTGCTTTTCTTTTAGTTGATATAGAATCGGAGTGTTATGTTTTGCACAAGCAATATCGTAACCACTTCCAGAAAAAGCATTCCAAAGTAACGTAAACGGATTTACACTTGCCCAAGTAGCAATATTGTTAATTAAGGTTGATGAACTTCCTAATCCCCAGTTTTGAGGAAATGTTAGGTTAGTTTTTACAATAAAACCGTTTTCAGTAGTTAGAAATTCCGGATTCAAACGTTTCGCTTCTTGTAAAATATCACGTAGTGTTTCAGCAATAAACTCAGCGCTTCCTTCTTTGTCTGAATTAAACGTTGCTGAGGTTAATCGTAGTTTTGGTAAATCAAAAGAAGCTTCAAACCAGCATTCTCCAGTATGTGTAAAACTTCCCCAAATAAGTTGTGATTCTTTAATTGGTTCAATAATTAAATCTTGTCCAAACTTGGTAGGAACAGCTAACGATGTTGCACCATCCAAAACAACATATTCTCCAGTCAGTAATAATTTTCCGTTAGAATAGTGTCGCATTATACCAGCCCAAATTGTTTAAAATGATGTGTAAAATGTTTTACTTGGAATTTTTTCCAATACTCATAATCCAACTCTCCAAAAAATGGATGTACTATTTTTCGGTTTGGATTTTCATTAAAAACAGTTTCAAAATGCTGCACTTGCTCAATCAAATCAGTAATAGCTTCGTTCATAGAACTAAACTTTAACGGAGTTGGGTCTTCCGATAAAAACGGAGCTTTAAATCCGATTTGTAATTCACTATCAGAATTTAAAAATGGTTTTCTTCTAGCTGATTTCTCATCAGAAACATAGATGTCAACCTTCCAGTTTCCATTCGCAATTTGAGTAACCAAGCTTAAATGTTCCACCATTTGTTGCCCGCTCATTTTACCAAACAAAGGTTTTGCATCGGTTTTTAAGTTAGATAGAATGTTGCAAACTTCCTCTTCATTTAAAAAATCTACCCATTGTACTTTAGGCTTACGTAGTTCGTTTAGTTTTTCAACGACAGTACTATGTGAAGCTGTTCTATCTTCAAAATAGGTGGCTACAATTTCTTTTTCTTCATTAGTAGCTTTGTGCTGATTTAAGATGTTCATCAAGTGCATTTTCATATGTCCATGTTGAATTCCTTTGGTTGTTAAAGCACGCAAAGCTGCAAAATTTTGAGCTAAACCAGCAGCAGCAATAATTTGCATTAAGGTGCGTGCGCTTGGTTTTTGCATCATATCTAACGATAATTTAGCCATAGGGTGTAAAGAAGTTAAGCCACCTACAGTTCCCAATGCTAAAGGAATTTCAATCCAAAATCTAAAAATTCCATCTTTAACCTCACAATGTGTTAAGCTTTTATACTGTCCGTCTTTTGATGCATACGCATGTGCGCCAGCTTCAATTGCTCTAAAATCATTCCCTGTAGCTAACACAACAGCATCAATTCCGTTCATAATTCCTTTGTTGTGTGTAACTGCACGGTAAGGCTCTATTTCAGCAATTTTAACAGCTTGCTCAAACTTTTGAGCAAACTTCTCAGGATTCTTTCCACCTAACTCTCCTACTGTACAGCTTACTTCAGCCTTAACCAAACATTCAGGAACATAGTTGGAAAGGATACTCATTACAATTTCAACATCTTCTTTTCTAAAAGTTTTTGCAATAGCTTCTAAACAAGAATTGATAAAGTTGGCACCCATACTATCTTTTGTTTCAAACGTAACATGTAATTGATAGTAATTTGCAAGTTTATCGGTTTTATCAACCAGTTGAATATCTAAAATTCCACCACCACGTTTTTCCATGTTTTTGGTAATGGATGCGGTAGCTGCGTATAATTCGGTTTTTTGTTGATTGAAATAGTCTTTTAACTCATTTTTATCACCAGCATATATAAAATGTACTTGACCAATTTTGGTAGTAGATATTACTTCAGTTTTAAATCCGCCACGAGTACTCCAAAACTTTGCAACTAAAGATGCGGCAGCAACAACAGAACTTTCTTCAACTACCATTGGTATTACATAACTGCGCCCATTAATTATAAAATTAGGAGCAATTCCATAAGGCATGTAAAAGTTAGAAATGGTATTTTCAATAAAATCATCATGCAATTGTTGCAGTTTATCATCTATATTCCAATATTGCGTAATTGTTTGTATAATTTCTGGTTGATTGTTAAAGTAAGTTTTTGCCAACCAGTCTATTTTTTCTTCTTTGGTAAGTTTAGAAAAACCAGAGATCGTTTTAGACATTCTCAATTTATTTTTGATGGTTCAAAGATACATGAATCCTGTTAAAATGGTTATGATATTTGGTTTTTATGACTTTTTGAGGGGGTTTTTGGCTATTTTTCCGTAAACTTGGCAAACTTTTTAGATAAACAACAACTTAAAATGAAGAAAATATTATTATTGTTTATAGGAATATCTTCGCTGGTACAAGCTCAAAAAAAAGATATTTCTTTAGAGGATATATGGCGAAAAGGCACGTTTAGAGTCGATTATATGAACTCTTTAAACTCTATGAATGGAGATTTTTATTCGCTGTTAAATTATGAGGAAGGAAGCTCTACTGTAGATAAATACAGTTACGAAACTTTAGAGAAAGTAGCAACCATAGTCGATAGTAAAGATTTAAAAAGGTTAGAGTATTTTCAATCATATAGTTTTAACAATGATGAAACTAAATTAATTTTAGGAACTAACTTCAAACAAATTTTTCGCCACTCATATTTAGGTACATTCTACGTATATGATATAGCTACAAAATCATTAGACTTAATTGGTGAAGACATTCAAGAACCTACTTTTTCACCAGACAGTAAAAAAGTGGCATATGCCAAAACAAACAATTTATTTATTAAAGACTTTACTAATAATACTGTTATTCAAATAACGAGTAATGGTAAGAAAAATGAAATCATTAATGGTATTACAGATTGGGTATATGAAGAGGAATTTGGTTTTGTAAAAGCTTTTGAATGGAATAAGAGCAGTGAAAGCTTAGCGTTTTTACGTTTTGATGAAAGCAAGGTTAAAACCTTTTCAATGGATGTATACGGAAAAGAAAAATACCCAACACAACATGTATTTAAATACCCAAAAGCAGGTGAAACAAACGCAAAAGTTTCATTACATATATTTTCATTAAAAACTAATAAGACAGCTGAAATCAGGGTTGGAGATTACGAATATATTCCAAGAATTAACTGGACAAATGATGCTAATTTATTAGCTGTTCGTACATTGAATCGTCATCAAAATGATTTAAAAATGTATTTTGTTGATGCAACAACTTTTGGAAGCCGTTTAGTTTTAAAAGAAACAGATAAGGCATATGTTGATGTAACAGATGATTTAACTTTTTTAGACGATAATAGTTTTATTTGGACAAGTGAAAAAGATGGATACAACCACATTTATCATTATGACAAAGATGGTAAGTTATTGAATCAAGTAACGAAAGGAAACTGGGAAGTTACTTCATATTACGGGTATAATGCTGACAAGAAAACCATTTACTATCAATCAGTAGAAAATGGTTCTATTAATAGGGGAGTATATAGTATTTCTTTAGATGGTAAAAACAAAAAGTTATTAAGTAATCCTACAGGAACAAATAATGCTGCTTTTAGTAAAAATATGCACTATTTCATCCATACTTTTTCTGATGTAAATACACCACCGGTGTACACGTTAAGAAATGATGAAGGGAAGGTGTTAAAGACTATAAAAAATAATGCAGACTTAAAAGAAACTATTGCAGGGTATAATTTAAGTAAAAAAGAGTTTTCTACAATTAATGTAAACGGAAACGACTTAAATATGTATACTATAAAACCTGTAAATTTTGATACCAATAAAAAGTACCCTGTGTTAATGTATCAATATTCAGGACCAGGTTCTCAAAATGTAAAAAATAGTTGGAATGGTTCAAATGATTATTGGCACCAAATGTTAGCACAAAATGGTTACATAGTTGTTTGTGTAGATGGTAGAGGTACAGGTTTTAAAGGTCGTGACTTTAAGAAAGTTACTTACATGAATTTAGTAAAGTATGAAACTGAAGACCAAATTTCTGTGGCTAAAGAGTTAGCAAAATTATCGTATGTTGACGCTGATAGAATTGGTATTTGGGGATGGTCTTTTGGAGGTCATATGAGTACAAACTGTTTGTTAAAAGGAAATGACGTGTTTGCTGCAGCCATTGCAGTGGCACCAGTTACAACTTGGCGCTTTTACGATACAATTTACACAGAACGTTACATGCGTACACCAGAAGAAAATCCTGCTGGTTATGATGAGAACTCACCATTAAATTATCCAGAATTATTAAAAGGCAAATATTTGTTGATTCATGGTACAGGTGATGATAATGTACATGTGCAAAATGCTTATAGAATGGCAGAAGCCTTAATTCAAGCTAATAAACAATTTGAATGGGGAATGTACCCAGATAAAAACCATGGTATTTATGGAGGTAACACACGTTTACATCTGTATACCAAAATGACAAACTTTATTAAAAATAACTTATAAAATATGGTAAATTCAACTTCTATGAAACGAAAAGAATTATTCGGACATCCTGCGGGACTTTATGTACTGTTTTTTACAGAAATGTGGGAGCGTTTCTCATACTACGGAATGAGAGCAATATTAGTGTTGTACTTAGTAGCTCAAACTACTGATGAAAATGCTGGTTTAGGTTGGTCTAATGGAGATGCGCTATCATTATATGGTACTTATACAATGCTAGTGTACTTAATGTCTATACCTGGAGGTTGGATTGCAGATAAATTTTTAGGACAAAAAAAATCTGTTTTATTTGGAGGGATTTTATTAGTTGCAGGTCATAGTGTATTAGCAATAGAGCAAATGTGGGCATTTTATACTGGTTTAGGATTAATTATAGCAGGTGTTGGAATGTTGAAACCAAATATTTCAACCATGGTAGGTGGTTTGTACAAACAAGGAGATATTAGAAGAGATAAAGGTTTTACTATCTTTTATATAGGTATTAATGTAGGAGCATTTTTATCAGCATTAATAGTTGGTTATGTAGGTGAAACTTACGGATGGCACTACGGATTTGGACTAGCAGGAATAGGAATGGCTTTAGGGTTACTTCAATATGTATTAGGTCAAAAACATTTGCAAGGTGTAGGAGATTACTTAGGTACATCAGAAAATGAAGAGGATAAAGAGGCTATGAATAAACCTTTAACAAAAATAGAGAAAGATAGAGTTGTGGTTCTTTTAATTTCTTTCTTATTAGTTATTATTTTCTGGGGAGCATTTGAGCAAGCAGGAGGATTAATGAATATTTATGCTTCTGAAAAAACAGGGAGAATGTTAGGAAGTTTTGAAGTTCCTGCATCATGGTTCCAATCATTAAATGCATTCTTTATAATTGTTTTAGGTACATCAGTAGCAGCATATTGGGCTAAGAGAAAACTAAAAGGGAAATTATCTACAGGTTTGTTTAAAATGATTATTGGATTAATAATCATGGGAGCAGGTTTTTTCTTTATGACTGGAGCATCAGCTCAATTTCATAGTGAAGGAACTTCGGCAATGTACTGGTTAGTACTAGCGTATTTATTCCATACAGTTGGAGAATTATGTATTTCACCAGTAGCTTTATCTTATATAACTAAACTAGCACCTGTAAAATATGCGTCTTTAATGATGGGAGTTTACTTTGCCATGACTGGTTTAGGTAATAAGGTAGCAGGACTTCTAGGGGAAGCTTCAGAAAGTTTAGGAGAATTTACAATTTTTACAGGAATAGCAGTTTTTTGTGTTTCTTTTGGATTGTTAATGCTATTGTTTAGAAAAAAACTAGAAGCATTGACCCATGGAGCAGAAGACAATGAAAGAGATCTAAAATATGAAGAAGCAGAAGGTTTTGAATTAGCAGATAATTAAAACATACAAACCTTGGTGATAATTATATCACCAAGGTTTTTTCTATTATAAACTATATATTAAAAAGTATGAGTACAGATATTGAAAATCTATTTAAAGACAAAGTTTTAGGGCATCCAGCAGGGTTGTTCGTTTTGTTTTTTACTGAAATGTGGGAGCGTTTTTCGTACTACGGAATGCGTGCTATCTTGGTGATTTTTTTAACAGGAGCCGTAACAGGTAGTAATCCTGGTTGGGGATGGGACACATCAGCAGCACTATCCTTGTTAGGAACTTATGCGCTTTTTGTGTATCTAACACCCATAATTGGAGGATGGTTAGCAGACAATAAAATAGGTTACCGAATGGCTGTAGTTATAGGCGCATTATTAATGACGTT
The DNA here is from genome assembly GCF_964513795.1 of Tenacibaculum sediminilitoris. NCBI lineage: Bacteria > Pseudomonadati > Bacteroidota > Flavobacteriia > Flavobacteriales > Flavobacteriaceae > Tenacibaculum > Tenacibaculum sediminilitoris. Next base: position 26,278 of record NZ_CAZEQR010000007.1, read on the forward strand.
AGGACATGCAGCTATGGCTGTAGAAACCCCAACTTTCTTATACATAGGTATCGGATTATTAATTGTAGGGAATGGTTTTTTTAAACCTAACATGACTTCTATTATTTCTAAAATGTATGTTGGTAAAGACGATAAAAAAGATGGAGCTTATAATATCTTCTATATGGGAGTTAATGCAGGAGCTTTTATAGGAATTATGCTTTGCGGATGGGTAGGTGAAAAAATCGGATGGAGTTATGGTTTTGGTTTAGCAGGTGTCTTTATGTTACTAGGAATGATTCAATTTTATTTAGCACAACCACTTTTTGGAAGTTTAGGAGATAAACCTCAAAATGAAGATAAAGATATGATCGATACTTTAGTTGAGAATCCAAAAAATGATGGTGTTAAACTTAATAGATTTTCTACAATTGATTATACTTTAATTGGTGTCTTTATTATATCTGCATTGATATTTATTATTAATGATCCTTTGAGCAAAATAGGCAATATACAATCACTGAACTTTACAGTGGCAGGAATGACAGATTCATTGTTTTTTGCATTGGTAGCAGCTATAAGTTTTATTATATTATTAATTGTAAGAATTCCAAGATATACTAAAATTGAACGTGACAGAATGATAGCGTTTACAATTTTCTGCTTATTTACAATATTCTTTTGGGCTGCTTTTGAACAAGCTGCGGGTTCTTTACCTATTTATACAAGAGATTTTACTGATAGAGTATTAGAAGGTACAGCAGGAAGTGTTTTTAAAATAATTGATTTATTAGTAACAGTTGTTCCTATGGGAATTATAACATATGTATTAATAAGTCTATTTAAGAAAACTTTCAATAAAATAAGTTTGTCTAACATTATTTTAGGGATAAGTTTCTTAATTGTATGGGCTATTATTTTGTATAAATTGTATATAGAGTTTAGTGACCCTAAGGCTGAAGTGCCAATTACTTGGTTTGCTATTTTAAATTCTTTATTTATTATAGCATTTGCACCGTTGTTTACTAAATGGTGGGATAGTAAATATAATCCACCAGCTTCTGTAAAATATGGTTTAGGATTAATAATTATGGCTATAGGATTTGGTTTATTAGCTTATGCAACAATGGAAATTCCTTTGGGAGCTAAGACTGCTAAATTAAGTATGATATGGTTAGTATTAGCGTATTTATTTCATACTCTTGGAGAACTATGCTTATCTCCAATGGGACTCTCATACTTAAGTAAATTAGTTCCGGCAAGAATGGTGGCCTTTATGTTTGGAGTATATTATTTAGCAATTGCTATAGGGAATAAATTAGCACACTACATTGGAGGAGATATTGAAAAAATTACTGAAGAAAGTGGATTGTCATATTTTTTCTTAATATTTACCATAGTTCCAATTGCCCTTGGATTAGTGTCTTTTGCACTTCATCCTTTATTAAAAAAGCTTATGCATGGAGTTAAATAACTCTATAATAAAAGTTAAAAAATAAAGAGAACCTGTCAATCTTAAAAAAGTTGACAGGTTTTTTTGTAAATTTGGAATACTTATTGAGACTATACAGATATGAGAAAAATAATTTTAGTAGCGGTTTTAGCCATTTGCTCGTTTGGGTTAAAGGCACAAGATAAAATAAATTGGTTAAGCTTTGAAGAAGCGATGACAATGAGCGAGAAAAATCCCAAACCAATTTTAGTAGACATATATACCGACTGGTGTGGTTGGTGTAAAAGAATGGATAAGACTACATATAAAAACAAAATCATCGTTGATTATATAAATACCCATTATTACCCTGTAAAACTAAATGGGGAAGCTAAAGAAGATATTTCTTTTCAAGGAAAAACATTTACCTTCAAGGCACAAGGAAGAAGAGGTTATCATGAGCTAGCAGCAGCAATTATGAAAGGTAAGCTAAGTTATCCTTCAACAGCTTTTTTTAATACAGAAAAACAGTTACTACAAAACGTTCCTGGATATTTAGAAGAAAAAAAATTCGAAAAAATACTAGCTTATTTTAATAAAAATAATTACAAGAATACACCATGGAAAGAGTTTGAAAAAAACTTTAAGAGTGCCATGTAAAACTTATTCTTTAAAAATATAAGCACCATTTAGACCAGTATACCAAAATGGTGTTTTTTGTTTATTACAGGTTTCTTTCCATCTATTAATGTATGATTTGTAGTTACTGCCATCTGCTATAATTTGCTGAGGTTTTAGCGAAGTAATAAGTCTATTTAAATTTATTTTAGGACTGTTTTGTAGTATTACTACTGGGTTTTGCATTCCATTTATTTGATAAATGCCCAAACTATCCACAACTAAAATATATGTATTGTTATACAATATGATATTAAAAATAGAATCAATACTTTTAGAAGAAACATGTTCACCAATCTTATAGGATTGTAATAATTTTTCTTGAGAAAGGATAGAATCATTTAAAAAACTATAAATCGCTAGCTTATTACCATTTCTTTTTCCCAATATAGAATATCTGTTTTTATGAAAAATAATAAACTCATCCTTGCTATTAATGTGATGTTTCTCATAAAAATAGACTCCATGCAAAACAATAATTGAAGTTAATAAAAGAATAATGTTTTTTGAAACTTTATGAATCCAAGTTTGATATACGAGAACAATAAAAATATACCAAACTAGCATTGCTAATAAAGACATTGATATCTCTTTTAATAAAAAACCTTCTTGATGTGAAATCCAATTTACAAAATCATTCATTATTGAAATAATGAACCCATAAATATTGGCGATGACCTGTGGCAAGATATTTAGAGTTGATAAAATAATTACTAGAATTCCTAAGAGTAATATTGCAGCTAAAAAAGGAATGATAATAAGGTTTGATATAATAAATAATCCTGGAAATTGATGAAAATAATACAAACTAATAGGCAAAACCCCTGCTTGTGCAGCTATTGAAACTGTAAACAAACTCCAAAATTTGTTAAGTATCCAAAGTTTAGGATTCCAAAGATTGTAAAGTATAGGTTGTACCCAAACGATACCAAAAACAGCTAGATAACTTAATTGAAAACCAACATCAAATAAAAATATTGGCTTTATTAAAAGCAAGATGAACATAGAACTAATTAAGGAGTACTCAACAACCTTTTTTCGTTTAAATGATTGCCCAATAGCTACAAAAGTAAACATGGTCACCGCTCTAACTACAGAGGCAGACAAACCAGCTATGAAAGCAAAACTCCAAAGTAACAATACAATGCAAATGATTTTTATATGTGTTCCATTTGGCAACCTCTCCAAAGGTTTGAAAAAATGGGAGAGCAATAACAGTAAAATACCAATATGTAATCCTGAAATAGCTAGAATATGAATCGCGCCTGCATTGGTGTAACTTTCCAGTAACCCTTTGGAAATCTCTTGTCGTTGACCAAGAAGCAGTGCGTTAATCACCGCAAATTCATCGTTTGAAAAATGATATTTTTTTAAAGAGGTTTGTATTCTTTCTCTAATATGAGCAGATAAACTGATTAAAGAAAGTTTTGAGTTTTCAAGTTTCTTGAATTGATGCTTACTTATAAACACTTGGTGATTAATATACTGTTTTGCTAAATATTGTTTATAATCAAACAGATGTGGGTTTAAAGGTGGAATCAATTCTTTAAAAGGAGTTTTGATAAAAACTCGATTTCCTACGTTTAAAGAACCAAGTATACTGTCTTTTTGAATGTTTAGAAGAATATATCCAATAGTTTTAGTAGAATCAACATGTGAAACTTTTGCGACATATTTTGTGAAGTAACTCCCAGATTTTAATACTTTTTGTATGGTAAGTGTTGAAGTAGAATTATTTGTTAATTGACGTTCATAATAACTTGAGTAATTCTTTGGATTGTGAATATACGTAGTACTAACTCCAATAAAAATAAAGAACAGCAAACTAACTGTGCTAAACACTTTTCGTGTTGAAGATCTTTTTAAAAAATAAAGAATAATTAAAAAACCTATTAAAGAAGAAAGCAAGTATATAAAACCATACAGCCAAATCTGTATATAGAACTGAAGTGCTATGCCAACAATAAAGCACAACAAAAAGTGAAAAGGAGGGTACTCTAACAATTTTTTCATAGCACTTTAAAGTTATGAAAAATAATTGACTTTTATAAAATAATGAAATACAAGAAGTATTGTATGCTCATGTTATAGGAAGATTTAGCTTATATGATTTTAGCTTTTTCCGTTTTAAGTAAGAATTTAATATTTTACGTTTTTTTTGTTAAAAAAATAATAATTTCACAGAGAATTTATATTAAAATGATAATTCTTAAGTTAAAAAAAGTTAAATAATTTTAAAAAAAGTAATAAGAGATATAATAATTTTTAAATAATGAGCGTTAACTAATCTAATACTAATTTAAATTAAGAAGTAATTATGAAAAAATTAAATTTAACTAAACTAGTTTTAGTAACATCACTTTCACTTTTATTATATAATTGTGAAAAAAATACAGATGACATTTTAGAAACGGATGTCGTTACAACTCAAAATGAAGTTCCTCATGTATGTATCGAAAAATGGAATAATGATGAGGGCAAAATGGAAAAAGGGGCCAGTATTAAAACGAAGCAATGGAAAAGCGGTCAAACTATTAGGGTAAAATTTTTAAATGGAAATAATTTTGTTCAATCTAAAGTAAAACAATACGCTGTAGAATGGGAAAATTATGCGAATATCAAATTTGAATGGGTGTCTTCAAATAGTAGTGCAAATATTAAGATTGGTTTTAGAGAAGGTCAATTTGCTAACGATAGCGGATCTTGGTCTTATTTAGGAACTGATTCTAACAACTCTTCACATAGTATGCATTTTGGATGGTTTAACAATAATACATCTGACACCGAATTCAGAAGAACTACAATTCATGAATTTGGTCATGCACTTGGTTTGGTTCATGAACATCAAAATCCTGTCGCTGGAATTAATTGGAATAAAGAAGTGGTATATGCATACTACGCAGGGGCACCTAATTACTGGTCTAGATCACAGGTAGATAATAATTTATTTAACCGTATTTCAGCAAGTAGTTCTAATTATAGTGACTATGACAGACTATCAATAATGCACTACCCAGTTCCTGCAGAACATACTACAGATGGTGTTGGAGTAGGGAGAAATACTCAATTGTCAGCAACAGATAAATCTTTTATTGCTAGAATATACCCTGGAGACTCTAATCCTCCTAATGATGATATTTGTGAAGGTGTAGCTGAATATAATCAGTATAATTATTATGTTGAAGGAGATAAAGTAACGTATCAAGGAAGTTTATATCAAAAACGTACAGGAGGATGGAATAATCTTGGAACATGTGGTAGTAACCCTCCTGCCGATATTTGTGAAGGTGTAGCTGAATATAATCAGTATAATTATTATGTTGCAGGAGATAAAGTAACATATCAAGGAAATTTATATGAGAAAACAGCTAGTGGATGGAATAATATTGGAGCATGTGGTAACTAATAACATACCTAATTTGTTTGAAACATTAGATAAAAATCTTGTTTAAAAAAAATGCTCCAGTATTTTCTGGAGCATTTTATATATATCATAATTTACAACTCAATTAAAGCTGTAAGTTTTCTTAATTAGGTTTGGTTATTTGATTTACTAGAGAAAAAAAATATTGATATTGTTTTTCTATTTACAAATAATTCTTGTTTTAATTTTTTACTGGTAGTATTAAAAAATAAATAATAACCAATTTAGTGTAAAACAAGATAAGAATATCATTATATGATTTCAACAAACAAACCTTCTTCAGTTTTCTCAACTTTTGCAAGACTATTTTTGGTTAAACCTTTAATAGTTTTGTCCCATTTTTTATTTGATAAACCGCTTTGAGATTTTAACTCGTTCAATGCTATTTTTTCAGCTTTTTCTAGCAAAACTAACAAAGCTTTTTCATCATCGTTCAGTTCAACAGAAGGAGCCTGTTTTTCTGGTTTCATTTGAGGAAAAAATAATACTTCTTGAATAGACGGATTATTCGTTAAATACATTACCAAACGATCCATCCCAATTCCTAAACCAGAAGTAGGAGGCATACCATATTCTAAAGCACGTAAGAAGTCTTGATCAATAAATTCACCTGCTTCATCATCACCACGAGCTGCTAATTTTAATTGTGCTTCAAAACGTTCACGTTGATCGATTGGGTCATTCAATTCAGAATAAGCATTGGCAATTTCTTTACCACATACCATTAACTCAAAACGCTCAGTTAATTCAGGATTATCACGATGCTCTTTACACAACGGAGACATTTCTTTCGGATAATCGGTAATAAATGTTGGTTGAATGTAGTTTCCTTCACATTTTTCACCAAAAATCTCATCAATTAACTTTCCTTTACCCATGGTGTCATCCACTTCTATTCCCATTCCTTTAGCTGCTTTTCTAATTTCATCTTCTGACTTTCCGTAGATGTCAAAACCAGTAAAGTGTTTTATAGAATCTGCCATAGTAACACGTGCATATGGAGCTTTAAAATCTACTTTATGCTCTCCAAAAGTTGCTTCCGTAGTTCCGTTCACTGCCAAAGCACAATGTTCTAATAATTTTTCTGTGAATTCCATCATCCAATTGTAGTCTTTATAAGCTACATAAATTTCCATTGCAGTAAATTCTGGATTATGTGTTCTGTCCATTCCTTCGTTACGGAAGTTTTTAGAAAACTCATAAACTCCATCAAAACCACCTACGATTAAACGCTTTAAGTATAACTCATTTGCAATACGCATATACAATGGAATATCTAATGCATTATGATGCGTAACAAAAGGTCTTGCAGCAGCTCCACCAGCGATAGGTTGTAAAATTGGGGTTTCTACTTCAAAATATCCAGCATCATTAAAAAACTGACGCATCGCATTAAATAATTTTGTACGCTTTACAAATACTTCTTTTACTTGCGGATTTACCACTAAATCAGCATAACGCTGACGGTAACGCATTTCAGGATCGGTAAATCCGTCAAAAGTATTTCCTTCAGCATCTATCTTTGGTAATGGTAAGGGTTTTAAAGATTTACTTAATAATTTAAAACCTTTTACCATTACAGTAATTTCACCTACTTGAGTTTTAAACAACTCTCCTTCAATACCTACAAAATCACCAATATCTAGTAATTTCTTGTATACATCGTTGTACAAAGTTTTGTCTTCTCCAGTACAAATTTCATCTCTATTAAAGTACACTTGAATACGCCCTTCACTATCTTGCAATTCAGCAAAAGAAGCCTTTCCTTGAATACGACGAGACATTAACCTACCAGCAATTACGACCTTCTTTCCTTCTTTAAACTCCTGTTTAATCTGTTTGGAATTAGAATCTAATGGAAATAAATCTGCTGGGTATGGATTAATACCCAATTCACGTAATTTTGATAGCTTTTCTCTACGTACAACTTCTTGTTCTGATAATTGCATTGACTTAATTTTTAAGTAATTTTAATTTGAAGGTGCAAAGATACAATCAATTACAAAATTAAGCAATGGTAGTGTAATATAGATTTTATAAAAAAAAGTTATTTTAATTTGTGTTTTTCTAAAAAGGGTGTATATTTGCAGGCTGTCAAATTCAAAAAAGGCAGCGTTTAGTTGTGTTGTTAGATACTTTAAATAGTATCATGGTTTTGTTAACCAATGGAAAGCTTCCCTTAGATGGGTTGCTTTTTTTTTGCGCTTTATTTACGTTTTTTTAGAAGCTGTTTCCCGCTTTCCGCATTCGTTCTTTGCAAGGAGCTTAAACAAATACTACAATCGGGGCTAAGTTCATTTGTCTTTTTTCTCCCTTAAATAGAGTGTTAGATAACCTAAATAAAGTACGAAGAGGATGCTTTTCTAAAAGAAGGCACTTTTATATTCCCAAAACTTTACAATAAATAATACAAGAAATACTGTAGAGATCAAAAACTTAATAGTGGCAGAAGCTAAAAACCCTAAAAATGCACCAAAAGAAGCTTTAATAGCTCTGTTAGTATCTTTACTGTCATACATTAATTCACCAATTAGAGCACCAATCAGAGCACCGATAAAAATTCCGAAAGGAATAGGAGAGAGTAATCCTATAATTAAACCAATTGTAGTACCGTATACCCCATATTTTGTACCTCCAAAATGTTTGGTTCCTATAGCTGGGATAAAATAATCAAGAAAAAATATAATGACAGCAATAGCTAAGGTGATTCCTAAAAATGTCCAATTTTGTGGTATAACTTTGGTGAAGTGTAATAAAAGTAAGCCTACCCAGCTAGTAATAGGTCCCGGCAATACAGGTAAAAAAGAGCCAATTATTCCTAAACAAACAAATGCAAAACCTAGTATCACTAAAAATAAATCCATTAATTTTTTTATTGATAAGACGAAGATATTAAAGCTTTGTTACATACTTGTAACTAAAAAATTAGTTTAAACTAATTTTTTAGTTATATTTGTTTGTGTAATTTAAAAAGTATTAGAAGTGAAAAGAGGATTACTAATTTGTTTATTATTTGTGTTATTTTCATGTAATAAAGAAAATAAAGGAATAGTTGTAAACCTTCAAGATAAAATAGCATTTGATGAAATAAAAAAGTTAGAATTAGATACCAAGTATAAAAATTTGTTGAATCCAGAATTTACAGCAGATGAGGAGTATGAAGAAGTGAGAAAATCTTGGATTAATTTTCATAAACAAGTAGGGGAGATTTTGAAAGAAAATGATTTTGAATGGGAGATAAAGGGTAATTCTATAATAATACTCAACAAAATCTATTTTAATAAAAATGGAGAAGTGGACTATATGGTATTTAAAGTAATGAATGAAAATGTTACCGATGGTAAAAAAGAAGCCTATGAAAAGTTATTGTCTGAAAATATTACAAAGCTTAAAATAGATTTAAAAAGAAAAGAAAAGTACGCCCAATGTGGTAAGATAAAATATTTAAATCATTAAAATGAGTAAACAGTTAACGAAGGCAGAAGAGCAAATAATGAAGGTGTTGTGGGAGCTAAAAATAGCTTCGGTAAAAGAAGTAATAGAACAATTACCAGAACCTAAACCAGCATACAACACAGTTTCAACAATCATCAGGATTTTAGAAACTAAGGAGTTTGTAGGGCATAAACCAAAAGGTAGAGGGTACGAGTATTATCCGTTAGTAGAAAAGGCAGAGTACAGTAATGATAGTTTACACAAACTAATGAACGGTTATTTTGGAGGCTCATTTAAAAGTATGGTATCATTTTTTATGAAAGAAAATAAAATGGATATTCAAGAGCTAGAGAGTATTTTAAAAGAAGTGAATAAAAATAAGAAGCCATGATAAACTATATCATTCAAGTTGTATTATTTCAGGTGCTTTTTGTAGCTGTGTACGATTTCTTTTTAAGCAAAGAAACCTTTTTTACCAAAAACCGATGGTATTTGCTGGGTACAGCAGTGCTATCGTTTGTATTGCCTTTGTTTAAAATTCCAACAGTTCAAAAAGCAGTACCGCAAGAATATTACATTCTATTACCAGAGGTAGTGTTGTCACCTCAAAAAGTAATTGAAAAAGCGGCTTGGTATCAAACCATTACTTATTTAGATGTATTGTTTTGGAGTGGATGCATATTGTTTCTTATCGTGTTTTTAGTAAAATTAGAGCGTATTATACGATTAGTTTTACGGCACGGAACTACCCGAAAGGACAATTATAAATTGATATTGCTTCCAAATGAAACCAAAGCTTTTTCATTTTTCAACTATATTTTTTTAGGAAATGACATTCCTTCTCAAAAAAGAGAAAAAATCATTCAGCATGAGTTAGTACATAGCGAAGAAAAACACACGATAGATTTATTGTTTTTTGAGTTTTTAAAAATAGTAATGTGGTTTAATCCAATAGTATATGTATATCAAAACCGTATTTCATTAGTTCATGAATATATTTCAGATGCTGTAGCCAGCAAATCAGATAAAAAAGAAAACTATATAAACCATTTACTCGCTGATATTTTTCAGGTTGAGCATATTTCGTTCATTAATCAATTTTACAAACATTCATTAATCAAAAAACGAATTATTATGATGACGAAAACACAATCCAAAAAAGTTAAACAATTAAAATATATGTTACTAATTCCGCTATTAGGAAGTATGGTTTTATATACTGCTTGTTCAAATGAAACAAGTAACGTTGAGCAACAAAAGGAAAATTCGGTTATGTATTTAGATGAGGCAGGAATTAATAAGCAAATTTTTGAATCAAAACAATCTTATATGGATACGTATATGGGAGCTGAAGAGCCTAAAACAAATAAAGTAGAGTTAAAAGACTTAACAAGTCTAGAGTTGTCTGAATACAAAGAGGTTATAAATAGATTTAAAAGAAGAGGTCAAGATGTTAACTTTAAAATTTATGAGGGATTTGAGAATAAGGATAGAAAAATCTTATTTATAGATATGAGTGCTTCACTACAAAAAGTTAAGTCTAATAAAGAAAATAAGATAGAAGGAGAAGAGGTTCCTTTCTCTATGATGGATAAAGCACCAACATTTCCAGGATGTGCAGAAGGAGATAAAGCTTGTTTTAATAGAAGTTTACAACGTTTTTTAGTTGATAAATTTGACGATTCTTTAGCAAAAACTTTAGGGTTACCTTCAGGAAGGAAACGAATTTATATTCAATTTAAGATAGATAAAAAAGGGAATGTTACAGATATTAAAGTAAGAGCACCACACCCTACATTAAAACAACATGCAGAAGAATTGGCACAAGAGTTGCCGAAGATGCAGCCAGGAGAAAAAGACGGAAAAATTGTAGAGACTGGGTTTGTATTACCTATCACATTTAACGTAGAATAAATTAATTACATTGGTCATAAATAACCAATTGAAAACCAAAAATAGAAACATGAGAACTAAAATTTTACTTATTGTTTTTGTAATGGGAATTTTAAAAGTTGATGCACAAGTTTCGACTTTTAAAACAATAGATAGTTTAGTAAATATAGGACGCTATCAAACAGCACTAACAAAGTTACATGAGTTAGACACTACTTTTCAGTCAACTTCAAAAGTAGCATCAATTTATGCATCCATTGATAATTATAAAAAGGCCTCTTTATATTATGAAAAAGCATTGGAGTTAAAAGATGATTATTCAGTAAAAGTAAGGTTAGCAAAAGCATATAAAAAAGAGAAAAAACTACAAAAAGCTATTGATGTTTATGAAGGTATTGTAAATAAGGATGCTGAAAACATACTTATTCAGTATCAACTCGGAAAACTGTATGCACAAACAAAGCAACCAGCTAAAGCAATAGATACTTTTAAAAACATTATTAAGCAAGATAGTACGAATGCAAATTACCATTACCGATTAGGAATTGCTTATGGAATGCTAAAAAAGAGAAATCTAAAAATTAATAGTTTTTTAGAGGCTTATAAAAATGATACAACCCACATTAAATCTATTCACCGCTTAGCATTAGCCTATACTTTATTAAGAGATAAAGATTCAGCAAACATTTTTGTAAATAGAGGTTTGGTAGTGAGCCCAAATCATATCAACTTAAATAAGTTGAAAATTAACAATTTATATAGAAAAGAGAAGTTTACTGAAGCCATTCAATTTTTGAAAAGAATTGATACTCTAGAGCCTAACGAACATTACACACAAAAAATGTTAGGGCGCTGTTATTTTAACCTAAAGAAATATGACAAAGCAAAAAAGTACTTTAATAAGGCTATAAGAATTGATAGGTCAGATTTTAAAGCATATACCTATTTAGGTGATATCAATTTTGAAAAGAAAAAGTTTTATAAAGCTCAGCTAGATTATATGGTGGCAACTTTTGCGGGTAAAGAATCAAGAGATGTTGAGTATTACCAATTAGCTAGAGTGTATAAAGAATTAGGCAACCTTAAAGAAGAGGTAAAGTCTTATAAAAGATCTTTTGAAGAGAATAGGAAAAACTATAAAGCCTTGTATCAACTAGCTAAAACTAGCGAAGATTATTACAAGGATAAAAGAATAGCTTATAAACATTACAAAGATTATGTAAATCGTTTTGAAAGAAAAGATTCGGTATTAACAAAACATGCTGAAGCAAGATTAAAAGAAATTAAAAAGTACTATTTTTTACAAGGAGAGATTTTACAATAGTATTTAATTTGTATATTAATCTTAAAATCAATAAGATGAGTTTTCGCTATGTAGCTTTTTTACTTTGTGCTTTACTATGTTCTTCTTGCGACTTCTTTTCATATTTAAAAAAAGAAAATGGAAAGGCTGTAGATACTGTTGTAGACTTTACAAAAGTAGATGAGTTTCCTTCTTTTAGTAAATGTAAAAACTTACTTAATGAAGCAAGAATTAATTGTTTTAGAGAAGAAATTTATAAAAGAATAACTGAAAGTTTACAAGAATATAATTTTGTGACTAAAAACAGCCTAGATGAAGAGGTGTTAATTGATGTTTTAATTAATAAGGATGGAAAGTTTGTTTTAGGAAAAGTTACAGCCTCTGACATAGTTACTAGTCAATTACCAGAATTAGATAGTATTATAAGGTTGGTAGTAGAAAAATTACCTAGAGTTAGTCCAGCGATGAAAAGAGGTATTCCAGTAACAATAAAATACAAGTTACCAGTTAAGATTGAGGTAAATTAGAATTATAACTTTAAAAGTTCTTCAACAAAATCTCGACTATTTGATAAACGAGGAATCTTATGTTGACCACCTAACTTTCCTTTTTCTTTCATCCATTCGTAAAATAATCCTTGGCGGGCTTGATGTACCTTAGGCATAGCTAAAGTCATATTATTATAACGTTTAGCTTCGTAATCTGAATTGCAATTTTTTAAGGCATTATCTAACATTTCAGTAAAAAAAGCAAGATTTTCAGGAGGTTTTTCAAATTCTATAATCCATTCATGGGCACCATTTTCTTTTCCGTTCATAAAAATAGGGCCAACAGTATATTCCTTAACTTCACAATTGGTCTTATCACTTGCAGCTTTTAAAGCTTCTTCTGAGTTTTCTATAATTAATTCTTCACCAAAAACATTAATATGATGCTTGGTACGTCCAGTAATTTTTATACGATAAGGGCTTGTTGAAGTGAACTTGAGAGTATCACCAATTAAATAACGCCATAAACCTCCATTGGTCGTAATAATTACTGCATAGTTTACATTTTTCTTAACTTCAGAAAGAGGAATAGCTGTTGAGTTTTCTCCGTTATATTCACTCATAGGAATAAACTCATAAAAAATACCATAATCTAACATTAATAGCATCTCATCAGAATTATTACGGTCTTGAATCGCAAAAAAACCTTCTGAAGCATTATAAGTTTCATAATACTTAAAATCGTCTCTCGGAATTAGTTTTTTATACTGCTCACGATAAGGATTGAAGTTGATACCTCCATGAAAATAAACTTCTAAATTGGGCCAAACTTCTAATATATTATCCTTTCCAGTTTTTTCAAGTACTCTATTTAGTAGTACTAGCATCCAAGAAGGAACTCCTATTAAACTTGTAATATTTTCATGTATGGTTTCATTAATAATGGCTTCCATTTTTGTTTCCCATTCACCCATTAATGCAGTTTCTTGTTTAGGAGCAGAGCTAAAGTCTGCCCAAAAAGGCATGTTTTCAATAATAATGGCTGATAAATCACCAAAATAAGTATTGTTGTCTTCGTATACAGCAGAGCTTCCTCCTAAACGCAATCCTTTTCCTGTAAACAACTTGGCATCTTCGTTGTTGTTAATGTATAAACATAACATATCCTTTCCTGCTTTCATGTGACAACCTTCAATGGCTTCATCACTTACAGGAATGAATTTACTCTTTGCATTAGTAGTTCCGCTTGATTTGGCAAACCAACGAATAGGAGTAGGCCAAAATAAATTCTGTTCACCTTTTCGACAGCGCTCAATAAGTGGCTCAATACTTTCATAACGTTGAATGGGAACGTTATTAGCAAAATCACTATAATTTTTAATTGAAGAAAAATCTTGCTGTTTTCCAAATTCAGTATTTTTTGCAACACTTACAAGTTTTAATAATAGTTCATTTTGAACATCAACAGGGTACTTTAAAAATAGCTCCACTTGATGTTTACGCTTTTTTAAGAACCAAGAAATGATTGAATTTATAAATGGAAACGTCATAGATTAACTCTTAATTCAGTTTTTTTACTGTAATTTTGTGAAGCTAAATGTAACAAAATTTAAGACATGCAATACCAAGGAGTTTTAAAAAAAATGCCTACTGAAAATTTAAGCACAGTTCAGTATTATTTAGATATGGGAGCTGATTTTTTGAATATGAACCAGTTATTGAATAAGGAGTTAACCTTAAACTTTGTTACTTACGAGTGTTTAAATTGTCATTTAGAAAAGAAAATATATCGTCAGGGGTTTTGTAAAAAATGCTTTTTTGAAATTCCAACAGCAGGTGATTGGATAATGCGTCCTGAATTAAGTAAAGCGCATTTAGGAGAGGAAGATAGGAATTTAGAATATGAAAAAAAGGTACAGTTACAACCACATATTGTGTATTTGGCAAACTCAAGTAATGTAAAGGTAGGAGTAACAAGAAAGCAACAGGTACCAACTCGTTGGATAGATCAAGGCGCACATGAAGCTATTGAAATTGTTGAGGTACCTAATCGTTATTTAGCCGGAATTACTGAAGTTGCCTTAAAAGAGCATGTTGCAGATAAAACAAATTGGAGAACCATGCTAAAGAATGATATTAAGGATGAGAACTTAGTAGAGTGGAGAGAAAAGTTGCAAGAGTTTATTCCTGATGAAGCTAAAGAATATTATATAGCTAATAACACTGAAACTAATATTAAATTTCCAGTTGAAAAGTTTCCTAAAAAACCTAAAAGCTTAAATTTAGAAAAGGAAGAAAGTTACACAGGTAAATTAGTAGGTATTAAAGGGCAATACTTAATTTTTGAAGATGAAACAGTGTTTAATGTTCGCTCTAATGAAGGATTAGTAGTTAAAATTGAGCTATTATAATAGTTCAATTTCTTTCTGAATATTTTTTCGTGCTGTTTCCTCGAACTTTTGGTGAAAGTATTCTGTTTTGAATATATTTTTCATAGTTAAAAAGTGTTGTAAAGCTTTTTTACGCCCAGAGTTATAAACTATATTAGGATAGAATGCGTATTCTTTCCGAACATTTTTATAATATTGAGTATATACTTCCCAGTTTTGACCCAAAATTGATAAATCAGCATCTGTAAAGTAGTTGGTGTTTGAATCTTCAGATGTTTTATGAGATTTAGTGGCTAAAATCTGAGAATAGCAATTTTCTATAATTTCTTTAGGTACTGAAAGTTGTTTCATCCTTTTAGCAGCTAACTCTGCACTTTTTTCTTCATTATTATTTTTTAAAGAATTATAGATAATATCATGATAAAACAGCGTGAATAAAATTGTGTTCCAATGACTTATTTTAGTTCTTATAGGAGTTAGTTGAAAAAGCAAATTTTCAAGATGTTCTAATGTGTGATAATGTCTTTTTTTACTAGTATAATGCTCTTCTATTTCTTGCCATAATAAAATATTGAAGTTGTTATCGTTTGAATAGCTGGCTAGCAGATTTAAAAAAGTATTTTTTAGCATAAGAGGAAGCAAAAAGAAAAAGGGTTCAAGTGAACCCTTTTTTTAATGTTTTACAGCCACATGATTATTGTTCATTTTCAATTCGTCAAGAACGTTTAACGCTTCATTTACATAAATGTCTTTTTGAAGGTTTTTGTGCCATGCAACTCTTTTTTCTTCTAAAACAGTATCCTTTTTAAATAAGTTTAACTCATACTTAGGAGACACAAAAGTTAGATGAGAATCAAATTTAAAAATGTCTTTAAATTGTTCTCCTTCTTTAGTTTTAGCTTCGTTTTCTTCCTTAAAGGCTTTGTAGTTTAAAGAATAAATTCTTTCTTCTTGGTTTTTCTTTAACCATTTAGCATAGTCGTTTATTTTATTAAACTTTTCGTTATTCATTACACGTTGCTTACTGTTGTATACTACATCAGCAAAGTTACTATATGAATTTGTAGCAGTATATTTTGCTTGCTGTACCTTATCCCAAGGTAAAGCACCATCTAAATCACGTTCTCCAAAATCCATATAACTATATCGGGTAGGTAAAGAAATATCAGAATAAACTCCTTCAATTTGAGTAGAGCCACCATTAATTCTATAAAATTTTTGAATGGTCATTTTTAAAGCACCTAAATCGTTAGGGTATTGTTCGTAAAAACGGTTTATAGGTAATACATTTTGCACGGTTCCTTTACCGTAAGTTTGTTTACCACCAATAATAACACCACGCTTATAGTCTTGCATTGCAGCAGCAAAAATTTCAGAAGCTGAAGCAGAAAATTCATTAACCATTACTACCAAAGGTCCTTCCCATTGAATTTTTGGGTCTGTATCAATCTTTACTAAAGGATCTTCACCACGGTATTTTACTTGAACAATTGGTCCTTTGTTGATAAATAAACCACCAATTTCAATAGCTGTTTTTAATGATCCACCACCATTATCACGTAAATCAACAATTAAACCTTGAACATCTTCTTTTTTTAAACGTTCAATTTCTTTTTCCATGTCTTTGGCAGCATCTCTACGGCTTAAGTCATTAAAATCTATATAGAATCTAGGAAGGTTGATAACTCCATATTTTTTACCATTTTTTTCAACAATACTCGACTTTACAAAAGTTTCTTCAAGCTCAACTACATCTCTAATAATTGGGATTACTTTAATAGAACCATCAATTTTTTTCTTTACAGTTAAACGAACTTCTGTTCCTTTTTTTCCTTTGATAAATTTTATAGCGTCATCTAAACGCATTCCAACAATATCTAAAGGCTCTTCATCACCTTGTGCAACTTTTAAAATAATATCGTCAGCTTCTAATTCACCTTGTTTCCATGCTGGGCCTCCAGAAATTAACTCAATAATGTGAGTGTAAATTCCTTTTTTCTGCAAACGAGCTCCAATCCCTTCTAATTTACCAGACATTTCTTGATCGAAACGGGTTTTAATTCGTGGAGACATGTAGGTTGTGTGCGGGTCAAAACCACTAACTACACTATTTAAAAATGTAGAATACCAATCAGAGTTCTCAAGCTCACCAATACGCATGTATAAATCGTCCATATTTTTTAGGACTTTCTTTCTTGCTTCAGTCTCTAATTCTTTAAAACTTTTCTTTTTAAAATTCTTATCTTTTTTAGCTTTTTCGTTTTGTTGGTTTTCGGCATCTTCAATATTACTTAAAATCGATAATTTTAATTGTTTTCTCCAGTAATTGATTAATTCGGTTTCGTTTTCAGCATACGGAACTTTGTCATAATCAATATCAATAGTTTCCTTCTTTTTATAATTGAAAGGTTGTTTTAATAAAGAACGATAGGTCTTTTTACCCGACTCCATTTTTTCTAAAAAACGATTATAAACCAATTTGTAAAAATCAATATTAGATTCTCTTAATTGGTTGTCAATTTGGTATTTATACTTTGAAAATTCTTTTAGGTCTTTTTGTGTAAAATATCGTTTACTAGGATCAAGTCCGTCTATAAAATTAGTATATACATGTTCTGAAAAATCATCATCCAATTCTTTTTGTACATAATGATACCTGCTTAAAATATTTTTTAAAACATAAACAATTACACGATCTTTTTCAGGGTCATTATTAGGAAGTGTACTAGAACTAACTGAGTTAGAAAATAAAAGAGTAATTGTTAAAAATGGTATAATAAATTTCGTCTTCATAAAATCTTCTGTCTTGTTTAATTTTGTATTGAGTACTTGTATTGCTAAGCTACTAAAATAATGCCAATTTTTTTTAGGTTTATCTTTTTTTATAGATCCCTCTAAAAACTTCTTTAATTTTTTTATTATCCTTATCAAGGTAATCCCATACTTGAGTTACAGAACTATCTTTGTTCTTAGTCCAAGTAATTCGATTGTAATAATCACCGTTGTCATTTACTACAAGATCACTTTTTAAAACCATAGTGTTGTCTTTAAAACTACCTTTTAAAACTAATGAAAAACCGGTGTTGTCAATCCATACTTGATTCCAAGTGTTGTTTGTTTTGTTGTAATAGTTGTAACTAGTTCCTTTACTTTTTGATGTTTTTGAAGTCCAGTTTTCTTGAATAGCACATGCATTGGGCATTTTCACAACTATATTGTGTCCTATGAGTTCCCCTTTAGTATTGTATACATCCCAATTTCCTATCCAAAAATTAAATTCAGAATAACTAATTTCACTGCAGGGTTTGATAGGCTTATCTTGTGCAGAAATAATAGAGAAAAAAGAAGAAACAATAAAAATAGTTACATAAACAATAATACGTACCATAATGTTTAGGTTTGATTACCACAATTTTACACATAAATAAAACCAATCTATCTTTAAAAAATGTTAAAAAAAGAATCCATTATTTATGTTACATTTGTTGTAAAACTTACTTACTATGCAAGATAGACCTTTAATTTTGGTTACGAATGATGATGGAATTACTGCTCCAGGAATTCGTATGTTAATTGAAATTATGAATAAGATTGGTGATGTAGTTGTAGTAGCGCCTGACAGCCCTCAAAGTGGAATGGGGCATGCTATTACGGTTAACAATGTATTGCATTGTAACCCTATTACTATTGATGAAGGCCCGCAAATAGAATATAGTTGTTCTGGTACACCGGCAGATTGTGTTAAAATGGCAAAGAATGAAATTTTAAATCGTACACCAGATTTATGTGTTTCTGGAATTAATCATGGAGCAAATTCATCAATTAATGTAATTTATTCTGGCACAATGAGCGCTGCAGTTGAGGCTGGTATCGAAGGGATTCCTGCAATAGGATTTTCACTTTTAGACTTTGATTGGCATGCAGATTTTAGAGCAGCACGAAAGTTTATAGAGAAAATAGCGTTAAATGTTTTATTGAATGGATTACCTGATGGAGTAATTTTAAACGTAAACATTCCAAAGCTAAAAGAAGACGAGATAAAAGGAGTTCGTATATGCCGTCAAGCTAATGGTTATTGGAAAGAAACATTTGATAAACGTAAAAGCCCATTTGGAAAAGAATATTACTGGCTTTCTGGTGAGTTTATTAATAGAGATAAAGGTCAGGATACTGATATTTGGGCATTAGAAAATGGATTTATATCTGTAGTGCCTGTTCAGTTTGATATGACAGCACATCACGCAATTCAAAAGTTACATACATGGGACATATAAGAAAGGAAATATTTATTGGTATTTTAATCTCATTATTTGCAACAACCTGTGGCTTTTTTCTATACTTAGAATACATGTCAGATCTTAGTTTCTCAGAAACTATTTCTAAAGTTAGGCAAGGAGGAGTGTTAGGTTCAGTCATAGCATTAGCTGCCATACCTAACTTATTTGTTTTTTGGGTGTTTTTAAAAAAGAAACAAGATTATAGAGCAAGAGGAGTATTAATAACTACAATTGTAGTGGCATTATTAACAGTGTTTTTTAAATTTTTCTAAATTTAGTAGATGAAATATTACATTCTTGTTGGAGAGGCTTCTGGTGATTTGCACGGAGCTAATTTAATGAAGGCATTATTACAAGAAGACCCAAAAGCAGATATTCGTTTTTGGGGAGGAGATTTAATGCAAGAGGTTGGGGGTGAGCTTGTAAAGCATTATAAGGAACGTGCTTTTATGGGCTTTGTTGAGGTGCTAATAAACTTGCGTAAGATTTTAGGAATGATTTCTTTTTGTAAAAAAGACATCGTTCAATTCAATCCAGATGTAATTCTTTTTATTGATAATTCAGGTTTCAATCTTCGTATTGCTAAATGGGCAAAACAACAAGGCTTTAAAACCAATTATTATATATCACCACAAGTTTGGGCAAGTAGAGCAGGTAGGGTAAAAGATATCAAACGAGATATAGATGAAATGTTCGTAATTCTTCCATTTGAAAAAGAGTTTTATAAAAAATACGAATATGATGTAAATTTTGTTGGACACCCATTAATTGATGAAATCGCAGGAAGAAAGCAAGTTTCTATAGAAAAGTTTAGAGAAGAACACAGTTTAGGTCATAAAGAAATTATAGCACTGTTACCTGGAAGTAGAAAACAAGAAATAACAAAAATGTTATCGGTAATGCTTTCACTAGTTAATGATTTTCCAAAATATCAATTTGTAGTAGCTGGAGCCCCAAGTCAATCTTATGAATTTTATCAACAAATAATAGGCGATGTAAATGTAAAATTCATTAATAATAAAACCTATGATTTATTAAGTATTTCATATGCTGCGTTGGTAGCATCTGGAACCGCAACATTAGAAGCGGCTCTGTTTAAAGTCCCTCAAGTAGTTTGCTATAAAGGAAATAATATTTCATACCAAATTGCTAAACGAATTATTACGTTGCGTTATATCTCATTGGTGAATTTGATTATGGATAGGGAAGTGGTGAAAGAATTGATACAAAACGATTTTACTAAGGAAAATTTAAAACATGAGTTAGCACGTATTTTAGAGTCTGAACATCGTCAACAATTGTTTTTGTCGTATTTTGATTTGGAACAGAAGTTAGGAGGCAAAGGAGCTTCTGCAAAAACTGCCAAATTAATTGTTGATGGATTGAAAAAATAAAATAAATTATGATTAAAAAAATCCTCTTTTTATGTACACTATCATTTTTTATGACTTCATGCGGATCGTCAAAAAATGTGAGTAGTACCTATCAAAAAACAGCTTCAACAATGACACCTAGAAAAGTTGATGTTGCAAGTACTAAGTCAGAGGTTACAGAAGAGGTCGTAGTAAAAGAAGTAACAGTTGCCGATAAAATTGTTTGGACAGCAGTAACTTATAAAGGAGTACCTTATCGCTTTGGTGGAATGAGCAAAAGAGGAATGGATTGTTCTGGATTGATTTTCACCTCGTTTAAACAACGAAACGTGCCTATTGCCAGAAGTTCTCATGAAATGTATAGACAAGGAGAAAGGATTCCGTTACGAGAAGTACAAAGAGGCGATTTGTTATTTTTTAAAACTTCTAGAAGAAGAGGGCGTATAAACCATGTTGGTTTAGTAACTTCTGTTGATAATGGCGATGTTCGTTTTATTCACTCAACTACTTCACAAGGAGTTATTGTAACCTCACTACACGAACATTATTGGAAACGTGCTTTTATTGAAGCCAAGCGAGTATTATAGTATATGAATAGGCGGATACTTTTTTTGTTTCTTTTACTTGGTTTTATAGTTTTTCGCTATGTAAATCAAGGTAGTAGTAAACAGGAATTTTCAGAAAACCAAATAGAAAATCCAATAATTATGGAACTTTTAGCAATCGCCAATTCTTACAAAGATGTTCCATATAAAGCAGGAGGTACTACTCGTAGAGGAATGGATTGTTCTGGGTTGGTATATATATCTTTTAAGAAAGTAGGTGTTCAGTTACCACGTTCATCAAGTGCTATGAGTGTTAAGGGCGAGAAAATAAGTTTAAAAAAGGTACAATCTGGTGATTTATTATTTTTTGATATATCTCGCTTAGAAGGAGGAATAAATCATGTAGGACTTGTAACATCTATTGACAAAGGTGATATTCGTTTTATTCACTCTACAACCTCGCAGGGAGTAATAGTGTCTTCTATGGATGAAACGTATTGGAAAGAAGAGTTTGTTATTGCTAAACGGATTTTTTAAGAAGAGTATTTTATTTTTTTCTTGATTATAAAGGTTTTGTGAAGAATAACAAGGGCTTAAAAATGTCTTTTTGGTTTTTAAATTTTATTGAAAATTCCCTGCCATTTATCACAGTCATTGAAAATATTTTTTTTCAATTTTTTAACCTCTCAAATACGATTGAATTTTCCAAGTTTCTTTTTTAGATTTTATAAATTAAACTTTCTTAGATTAACTTTTTCTAAGTGGCTTATATTCACAGGTTCAATTAAATTAGTTGATATATAAGTATATTGCTTTTTTATTTTTTGTTCAATCTATTAATCCACTTACTGCTTAGGGTTTTAGTAACTACGACAAGTTTGTTTTTATAAACCCAACTTCAAACTTTAGGAATACCTTGAGTTTTAATTCTCCATTCAACTTGATTAAAGTTAGGTTTGCCAAAAAGGATTTTTACGGCTTTTTTAGCCTGTCGTTCATTTCGATAATTTATTATAATCTCATACAGTGTTTGTTGTTTTGATTATCAAAAAAGTATAATACTAAAGGACTGATTATTTTTATTTTGAGCTATTATCGAAAGACTTAAGAATAGTAAATAGATACAAAAATATGTTATTATGGTGTATTTTTATTCATGTTAGGTGTGCTAGAGTATTGCTTTTTGATATTCTTATTGAAGTTGAAATTAATTCAACATCTGCCATAATTTATCTTTTAATTCCATTAAACCTTGTTGAGCAACAGATGAAATAAATAAAGTTTCAATACCTTTAGGTAAATCTTGTTTAATCTCCTCTCTTAATTCATCGTCTAACATATCCGATTTTGAGATAGCTAATAAACGATCTTTATCTAGTAATTCGGGGTTATGTTTACGTAATTCATTCAACAAAATTTCATACTCCTTTTTTATATCCTCGCTATCGGCAGGAATTAAAAATAGTAGGGCAGCGTTACGTTCAATATGACGTAAAAAGTGATGTCCTAAACCTTTTCCTTCGGCGGCACCTTCAATAATTCCAGGAATGTCGGCCATCACAAAACTTTGATGGTTACGGTACTCTACAATTCCTAAATTAGGTTTTAAGGTTGTAAAAGCGTAATCAGCAATTTTAGGTTTGGCAGCTGTGATTACAGATAATAAGGTAGACTTTCCTGCGTTAGGGAAACCTACCAAACCAACATCAGCTAAAACTTTTAATTCAATACGATACCAACCCTCTAAGCCGTCAATACCAGGTTGAGCATAACGAGGGGTTTGGTTAGTTGAAGATTTAAAGTGCCAGTTTCCACGACCTCCTTTACCACCTTCTAATAAGATGATTTCTTTTCCATCTTCTATGACTTCGTGTAAAATTTCATCAGTATCAGCATCACGAATAATAGTTCCTAATGGAACGGGTATGATAACATCATCACCATCATGTCCTGTACTTCGGCTACTACTACCGTCACCACCATGTTCAGCTCTGAAGTGACGTTTAAATTTTAAATGGAAAAGTGTCCACATATTCTTATCACCACGAATAATTACGTGTCCACCACGACCACCATCTCCACCATCTGGTCCCCCTTTAGTAATGTACTTTTCGCGGTGTAAGTGTGCAGATCCACGACCACCTTTACCTGATGACGCGTAGACTTTAATATAGTCGACAAAATTTCCTTCAGTCATTTCTTCTGTAATGTCATTCCTACTAAGGTAGAAACTTTGTTAATATTATATTCTTTATATTATGACATTACTGAGCTTACAGTAGTATCATAATAAGGTATTATAGTGTGTCAAATACGTCTGATAAACGTTGTGTAATTTCTTCAATAGAACCTACACCATTTATTCCGTAATAATTACCTTGTGCTTGGTAAAAATCTTTTAAAATAGCCGTTTTAGTATTGTATTCGTTAAAGCGATTACGGATTTTACTTTCATCCATATCGTCAGAACGACCACTCGTTTTTCCTCTTTCTAATAAACGTCCAACTAGTAAATCTTCTGGAACTTCTAAAGCCACCATTCCGTTTATACGTTCACCTTTTTCAGCTAAAAAAGTATCTAAGGCTTTTGCTTGAGATTCTGTACGAGGGAATCCATCAAAAATAAATCCAGATGCATCTGAATTTTTATTTACTTCCTCTTTTAGCATGTTAATAGTAACTTCATCAGGAACTAAATCACCAGCATCAATATACTTCTTTGCTAATAAACCTAATTCAGTTTCATTTTTAATATTAAAACGGAAAACCTCTCCTGTAGATATGTGTACTAAATTGTATTTTTCTTTTAAAACTTCTGCTTGAGTACCTTTTCCTGCTCCTGGAGGGCCGAATAATACGATGTTTTTCATGTTGGGTTGTGTTGTTAATTGATAAATAGCAGGTAAATTTCTACCATAACCTTTGTAGTCTAACCCGTAACCAACTATAAACTTATCTTCAATGCTTTTTCCAACATAGTTTATGGGTAGCTCTTTACGGTATACATCTGGCTTATAAAAAAGTGTTACTATTTTTAATTCTTTTAAGTTTTTTGTTTTAAAGATTTCATAAATCTCTTGAAGGGTAGTACCTGTATCAATAATATCTTCTAAGATAATAACAGTACGACCCGATAAGTCTTCATTAAGACCAATTAAATTTTTCACATTCTCTGTTGAAGTTGTGCCTTCGTAAGAAGAAAGTTTGACAAAACTCATTTCACAGTTTCCGTTGTACTTACGTAAGAAATCGGCAGTAAAAACAAAGCATCCGTTTAAAATCCCTATAAAAAAAGGAATTTCATCTTTGGGTAGATCGTTTTTAACTTGTATTGCTAAAGAAGTTACGATAGCTGAAATTTCATCAGCAGAAATAAATTCTTTAAAGTATAAATCGTGAAGTTTTGTAATTTTCATCTTATATTTAGAAAGTGCAAAGATAGTTGCTTGATATTAAATGAAAAAACCGTTTTGAATAAACTTCAAAACGGTTTTATGTATGTTTATGTAAGAATTACTTGTTTTCCTCTTTTTTAGAAACGTCAAACATAATTGGCGTTGCAACAAATAAAGAAGAGTAAGTACCTACTACCACACCTACGATTAATGCGAACATAAATCCTTTAATACTATCTCCCCCAAAGAAGAAAATAGCTAACATTACTAGTAATGTTGTTAGAGAGGTGTTGATGGTTCTTCCTAAAGTACTGCTTAAAGCTTTATTAACTAAGCTAGCAGTAACTGTATTTTTACCTTCTGTAAATTCTCTAATTCTATCAAAAATTACTACGGTATCATTTAATGAATATCCTACTACTGTCAAGATTGCAGCGATAAAAGATTGACCGATTTCCATATCAAATGGCATGAATTTGTATAATAAAGAGAACACACCTAATACTACCAATACATCATGGAAAACAGCTACTACCGCACCGATAGAATAGGCCATTTTTCTAAAGCGTAATAAGATATATAAGAATACTACTATTAATGAGCCTAATACTGCCCATAAAGCAGCCTGCTTAATATCATCAGCAATAGTAGGTTCTACTTTCATATAACTCATAATTCCATTTCCAGCTTTTTCAAAACCTGGTTTGAAGTCTTCATAAGTAGTATCGCCTAAATAAGGTTTTAAACCGTTGTATAAAGCACTTTGAACATTTTGATCAACCTCTTTTCCTACTTCGTCAATTTTAAAGGCAGTAGTAATTTTTAATTGATGATCAGAACCATAAGTTTTTACTTCAGGAGCAGAACCAAATACATCTTTTAAAGCATCTGCTACTTCGTTACTTTTCATAGCTTCGTCAAAACGAACTATATATGAACGTCCTCCTTTAAAATCCACTCCTTGTTTTAATCCTACTGTGAAAATAGACACTAAACCAACTAGAATAAAGAACCCTGAAATAATGTAAGCAATCTTACGCTTTTGTAAGAATTCAACATTAATGTTTTTAAACCAATCTTTAGATATATTAGTATTGAAAGTTAAATTACTTCCTTTATTAACACCACCGTCAATAAAAAGGCGTGTTATAAAAATAGCGGTAAATAAAGAAGTACCAATACCCAACATTAAGGTGTATGCAAAACCTTTAATAGGTCCAGTACCAAAAACAAATAAAATAACTCCCGTTAAAAAAGTTGTAATATTAGCATCAATAATTGCAGATAAAGCTCCTTTAAAACTAAATCCTTCATCTACTGACTCTGATAAGTTTTTACCACCATTTAACGCTTCTTTAATTCGTTCAAAAATAATCACATTGGCGTCCACTGACATACCAATGGTTAAGATAATACCTGCAATACCAGGTAGTGTTAATACAGCTCCGAATGAAGCTAGCCATCCGAAGATGAATAAAATGTTTACTACCAAAGCAATATTAGCATATAACCCTGCTTTACCATAGTATAAGAACATCCAAACTAAGACTAAAATAATAGCTAACCCGAACGACCATAAACTGGCATCAATAGATTCTTTACCTAAAGATGGACCAACAACCTGTGCTTGTATTATACGAGCTGGAGCTGGTAACTTACCCGCTTTTAATACGGTTGAAATATCTTGCGCTTCAGTTACTGTCATGGTACCACCAGAAATTTGCGTGCTACCTCCTGTAATAGCCCCATTTACTACTGGTGCAGTATATACATAGTTATCTAATACCACGGCAACATATTTACCAACATTTTCGCTAGTCATCTTTGCCCACTGCTTAGTTCCTGAACCATTCATTAACATAGATACAACAGGCTTGCTTAATTGGTCGTATTCTTGCTTAGCGTCAGCAATTACGTCACCATCAATTGGAGCTTTATCTTTTCTGTTAGATTTAATAGCGTATAAACCAATAACTTCTGTTCCATCTGCTCCTGGTTGAGATTTATAATCCCATAAGAACTTAGTATACTTTAAGTTGTTTGGTAATAAAGCTGTTATTTCTTTATTCTTTAAAAAACTGTTTACTTTTGCGGTATCTTGAACTCTTGCTTGTGCAACTAAAGAACTTACTTGCTGTTGACTTTGAGCCACATTTGGAAATAAGTAAGTGAATAAATTCTTTTGAGTTTCAACATTAGTTGAATCTGAAGATTCTCCTAATAAATCATCAATATCATTGTCAGCTTTAGTAGTGTCTTTAACTTTCTCCGTAGTTGAATCATCTTTAAGCATCTCCGCAACTTTTGCGTTTGCTGCAAAGAAAAAGCTTTGTACGTCTGCATTCGTATGTACTTCCCAGAACTGTAATTCAGCAGTACTTTGCAATAATTTTTCTACACGATCAATATCTTTTGCTCCAGGTAATTCTACTTGAATTCTTCCAGAAGTACCAATACGTTGAATGTTTGGTTGTACCACCCCGAATTTATCAATACGGCTACGCAATACTTCAAAAGCAGTGTTGATAGAAGTGTTAATTTCTTCTTGTAAAGTCGATTTAACCTGCTCGTTTGTTTTGTTGAAGTCTATTTTATCACGTAAAGCTTTTGTTCCAAAAATGCTTGGGTCGCTTAACTTAACACCATCGTTGCTTAATTTTTCAAACTCGTTGTAGAATAAGTCTAAGTAATTCTCTTGGCTGTCTTTTTGAGCTTCGTCTGCATTTGTTAATGCTTGCTTAAAAGTTGTGTTTTGAGAATCGTTAGATAATCCGATTAAGATATCTTTTACCGATACCTGTAAAATTGCATTAATACCCCCCTTTAAATCAAGACCAAGGTTCATTTCCTTGTTTCTGATATCGTCGTAAGAGTACTTAGCAAATCCTAAGTTTACTACCTCTTTGTTAGCTACGCTATCTAAGTATTTTCTTTCATATCTAGCTAAAGACCTTCCGTTGTTATCACTAACATTTGCCTTAGCATACTGTTTCGCACTATCTTCTACCTTATTGGCAAAAAACGTGAACGATAATTGATAAATACTTACTAAACCAAAAAGTATAGCAAATAATTTAATTAATCCTTTGTTTTGCATTGTAAATAATTTAAATCGACTTTATTTTAAAAACGTGCAAATATAGCGTTTCATTAAATGAAAAGCCAATTCTTTTACCATATTTATCTTATTAGATAATAATTAAAGAATATTTGCTAACAAATATCAGTTTTCATAGGGATTATATTACGTATATTTACTCGCTCTTTTAGCATAACAAAATAACTTAAAAATTAAACAATTTGCCATGGCGCATTTAACCGATATTGAAATTGCTCAAGCAAAAGAATTACAACATATTAAGTATATAGCTAGTAAGTTACAAGTAGATGAAGATGATTTAGAAATGTATGGGAAATACAAAGCTAAACTCCCTTTAAACTTGATAGATGAAGAGAAAGTAAAAGAAAACAACTTGGTGTTGGTTACAGCATTGACACCTACGCCAGCAGGTGAAGGAAAGACTACTGTCTCCATAGGTTTAACTGAAGGTTTGAACAAAGTAGGAAAACAAGCTACTGTAGTATTAAGAGAGCCATCGTTAGGGCCTGTTTTTGGAATTAAAGGAGGTGCTGCTGGAGGAGGATACTCTCAAGTAGTTCCTATGGAAGATATTAATTTGCATTTTACAGGAGATTTTAATGCAATTGAAAAAGCGAACAATCTATTATCAGCTTTAATAGATAATAATTTACAAAGCAAAACGAACAATTTAAATATCGACCCACGAACCATTTTATGGAAACGTGTAATTGATATGAATGATCGTTCGTTACGGCAAATAACCATTGGATTAGGAGGTACAGCTAATGGGATTCCTCGTGAAGATGGGTTTAATATTACACCAGCATCTGAAGTAATGGCGATACTTTGTATGGCAACAAGTTTTAATGATTTGAAAGAACGCCTAGGGAATATTTTCATAGGATTTACTTTTGATAAAAAACCAATTTTTGCTCGCGATTTAAAAGCTCAAGATGCAATGGCTATTTTATTAAAAGATGCTATTAAACCAAATTTAGTACAAACTTTAGAAGAAAACCCAGCAATTATTCATGGAGGACCTTTTGCGAATATAGCCCAAGGAACAAACACTATTATCGCTACTAAAATGGGATTATCTTTATCAAATTATGTAGTAACTGAAGCTGGCTTTGGTGCTGATTTAGGAGCAGAAAAATTTTTAAATATTAAATCACAATATGCAGGATTAAATCCTAAATGTGTAGTATTGGTTGCTACAATTAGAGCATTACGTCACCACGGAGGCTCTCTCAAAGAAGAATACAATACACCGAGTTTAGAACGTGTGCAAAACGGATTTAAAAACTTAGAAAAGCATATTGAGAATATTAGAAAATTTAATATTGAACCAGTAGTAGCGATCAACTCATTTATTTCTGATTCAGAAGAAGAAGTAAAGTTTGTAATTAATGCTTGTGATGAGTTAGGAGTACAAGCAGTAGTATCAGAAGGATGGGCAAAAGGAGGAGAAGGAACTAAAAACTTAGCTAAGGCGGTGGTTAATGTAGTAGAGAATAAAGCAACACAATACAAGCCCTTATACGACTGGAAAAGTCCTGTAAAAGAAAAGATAGAAACTATTGCTAAAGAAATTTACGGAGCAGATAGTGTAGTATATGATAAAAAGGCAGAATTAAACCTAAGAAGGATAGACCGTTTAGGATTCAACAACTTTGCTATTTGTATGGCGAAGACTCAAAAATCTTTTTCTGATGATGATAAGTTAATAGGAAGGCCAGAAGGGTTTACGATTACGGTTCGAGAAATAGAGATTGCAGCAGGAGCACAGTTTATCATTCCAATTTTAGGAAAAATGATGCGTATGCCTGGGTTACCTGCAATACCAGCATCTGAAAAGATGACAATTGATAATAACGGAGTAATCTCAGGATTGTCATAAACAATAAAATTGTACTCCGAAGGTATGAGTTCAAATCAATGTTGTAAATGGAATAGATCTTATTTTTCTATTTTAAAAGAAAATAGTTTTCCAACTGATTACAACAGCTTTAAAACATAAAATAAAATTCCGAGTTTATTACCCGGAATTTTTTTAATTAATAATTGTTTATTTCAAATTATTTATAATTTTATCTATGGTATTTTTTAAATAACTATGGGTGGTGTCGTCTTTTTCATTAGTAATTATAAAAACACCTATTTGTTTGTTGGGGATTAGAGTTAGCCAACTTGAAGTACCAAAAGCTCCACCATTCTGAAAAATTATATCAGGTTTGTTTTCACTAATTAATATTTGCCAGAAAAGGCCATTGCCGAAATCTTCCCAAAGTTCAAGTAGTTTTTTGTGAGATATTTCAATTACTTCGTTGTTTTGTTTCAAATGAAACTTCATGTATTTAATCATGTCTTCTACACTAGAATGAATACCTCCCACAGCTTTCATAGGCACTTCAGGTTCAAAAGGCATTCTTTGATTTTTACCATTGTATCCTTGCGCTAAGAATTTTTTATCTTCTTCTGTCAAAGTTGTTTTGGTATTATTCATCTTTAAAGGGGTTAATATTTTCTTCTTTAATAATTGCTCAAAAGGCATTTTATAAATATTCTCTAAACAATAACCTAATAAGTTGGCCCCTGGATTTGAATATCCAAACTTAGTTCCAGGAATTGTGTCTATCCTTACGTTATGAAGTTCGGTGAAAAAATCTTTTTCTGTAAAACCTTTTTGTAAGTCTATTATTAGAAAAGGAAGTTTTTCTTTGTTTGAAGGAATAAATATTTCAGGTTTGTTTGGAAAAATAATAGGCAAACCACTTCTATGAGTTACCAAATGACGAAAAGTAATAGGTTGTCCTTGATACTCTAAATTAGGGAAATTACCTTTTAAATAATTTCTGATATCATGATCTAAAGAAACTTTTTCTTCAGTTATTGCTTGTGCTAATAGACTACCATTAAAAGTTTTTGATAAAGAAGCTATTTCATAAATCGTATTTTTGGTAGGAGGATTAATATCTCCTTTGTGAACTTCATAAGTTTTTCCTTTGTAAAAACTCCTATAGACGCCCCATTTATTTCAGAATTAGAAACTAAAGTATCTAGCTCATTTGAAATTAACATAGCTACATCATCTGTTTGTTGATTTTTTTTGTTTTACAACTAATAATTATACCGCTAATAAGTAAAGTAAACACGAATGTTTTGAAGTTTAATACCATTTTATTTTTATACTAAAGACGTATGATTTTTTTAATGTTGCAAAATACTTATGTGACTTTATACTCATTAAAAGAAGAGGGATAATAAACAAAAAAACAACCTAACTAAGGTTGTTTTTTTGTTATGAGTTATAAAATTGTAAGCGACTTAATTCACACCGCGTTGTTTATTAATTTCATCTTGTAACTGACGACGTAATTTTTGCTCTTTTTCTATCGATTTCTTTTTGTAATGTTCAAACTCTTGTTCAACATCTTCTAGTAAACTTTTGGTTCCTTTAGTAACGGCATAACTATTATTAAAGCGATAAACAAAAAAGGCTAAACTAGCGAGTAAAGCAAAAATAATACCCCAAACCAAAGTATTATAAGTTGTTTTTCCAAGTGGAATACCTACGAAAGAAATAGTATCTTCTTTATTAACAGACATAGCTAAATCCTTATTTAATGTATTTATTTTAGTTTGTAGCTCAGTAATGTTTTTTTGCTGCTCACTAATCGTTACTTGTTTGGCGTCAGCATCTTTTTTCATTATAGAAATACTATCAAGTACATTTTTTTGAAAATCTAAAAAAGTACTACGCTTTATCATTTTATATTCTTGCCAGTTGTTAGAAAGTTTATATGTTTTCAAAAACTGATTTTCAATAGTGTTAGGTAAAGCCTTTACCTGTTCTTTAGATAATTTAGTTTGAGCAATAATATTTTGAGTAAAAATAAAAATGAATACTATTCTTAAAAATTTCATAGGATTTATATTTTAGTACAATTGATAAATATAGATGGTTTAAAAAAACCCAAACGTTAAGGTTTGGGTTTTTAGTATAAGCAAGGTTATGAAACTTATTTTACTTTTTCTACAATGGCCTTAAAAGCGTCTGGGTTGTTCATAGCTAAATCAGCTAAAACCTTACGGTTTAACTCAATATTATTAGCTTTTACTTTCCCCATAAACTGTGAGTAAGACATTCCGAACTGACGAGCTCCAGCGTTAATACGTTGAATCCATAATGAACGGAAGTTTCTCTTGTTGTTTTTACGGTCACGGTATGCATAAAGCATTCCTTTTTCAACCGCATTTTTCGCTACTGTGTAAACGTTTTTACGACGTCCAAAGTAACCTTTTGCTTGCTTCAAGATTTTTTTTCTTCTATTTCTTGAAGCTACTGAATTTACTGATCTTGGCATAATTCAAATTGTTTTTGTAGTAGGCGATCGTTATTTTGATACTTTATTGAGCCTAACTCCATGGTTAATAATTAAATTCCCTTGCTAACAATTATTTTAAAACTAATTGTTGCTTAATGTTAGCTTCATCAGACTTGTGTACTAATGTAGCGTGTGTTAATGCAAGCTTACGTTTTTTAGACTTCTTTGTTAAGATGTGACTCTTAAACGCGTGCTTTCTTTTGATTTTCCCAGTACCAGTTAACTTGAAACGTTTCTTGGCGCTAGACTTTGTTTTAATTTTAGGCATCTTTGTTCTTTAGTTTATCTTGCTTATATTATCGTTGTATTTGTTTACTTAACCTTTTTAGGGGCAATAAACATAATCATACGTTTTCCTTCCAGTTTAGGCATTTGCTCTACCTTACCGTATTCTTCTAATTCTTGAGCTAATTTCAGTAGTAAAATTTGTCCTTGTTCTTTAAATACAATTGAACGCCCTTTGAAGAATACGAAAGCTTTTAATTTAGCTCCGTCCTTTAAGAACTTAACAGCATGCTTCTTTTTAAACTCGTAATCATGTTCGTCAGTCTGAGGTCCAAAACGAATTTCCTTAACGGTAACTTTAGTAGCTTTAGCCTTTAAAGCTTTTTCACGTTTCTTTTGCTCATATAAGAATTTTTTGTAATCAATAACTTTACAAACAGGAGGAACAGCTTTTGGTGAAATTTCAACCAAATCTAATTCTAACTCTCGTGCAATCTCTTTAGCTTTGGCTAATGGATATACACCAACTTCCAAGTTATCGCCTACAAGACGAACTTCGTCAACATATCTAATTTTTTCATTAATTCTATGTTGATCTTCTTTAATTACTCTCGCGGGTCTTCTACCGCCTTTTCTTCTAATTGCTATGACTTATAAATTTTAAATTACTATCTATTTTTTTTACTTCCAAAAGGAACTAATGTTTTACTAACTTCTTTCTGTATTAGAGAAACAAACTCTTCTATAGTAAAAGTTCCTAAATCACCTTCACCATGTTTTCTAACAGATACTGTGCCATCTTCCTCTTCTTGTTCACCAACAATAACCATAAAAGGTATTTTGCTAACCTCAGCATCCCGTATCTTTCTTCCAGTCTTCTCGTTACGGTTATCAACGAGGGCGCGAATTTCGGAATTTTCTAACAAAGTTAAAACTTTTTCCGTATATTTTTGATATTTCTCACTGATTGGCAGTACAATAACTTGCTCAGGGGTTAACCAAAGAGGAAAATTACCCCCTGTGTGCTCTAGTAAAACCGCAATAAAACGCTCCATAGAACCAAATGGAGCACGGTGAATCATTACAGGTCTGTGTAATTGGTTATCGGCACCTTTGTATTGTAAATCAAAACGTTCAGGTAAATTATAATCTACTTGAATAGTTCCTAATTGCCATTTTCTGCCTAAAGCATCTTTAACCATAAAGTCTAATTTCGGACCATAAAAGGCAGCTTCACCTTCTTCAATCACATAATCTAAACCTTTATCCTTTGCCGCATTGATAATTGCTTGCTCTGCTTTTTCCCAGTTTTCAACTGAACCAATGTACTTGTCAAGATTATCCATATCTCTAATAGATACTTGCGCTGTGAAATCTTCAAAGCCTAAAGACCCAAATACATATAGTACTAAATCAATTACATCCTTAAACTCTTCATCTAATTGCTCAGGAGTACAAAAAATATGAGCATCATCTTGAGTAAAACCACGTACACGAGTCAATCCATGAAGCTCACCGCTTTGTTCATATCTATATACAGTACCAAATTCAGCAAAACGTTTAGGTAAATCTTTATATGAATATGGTTTATGATTGTATACCTCACAATGATGCGGACAGTTCATAGGTTTTAATAAAAACTCTTCGTCAGCTTTTGGAGTAGTAATCGGTTGAAAACTATCTTCACCATATTTAGCATAGTGCCCAGAAGTAACATATAGTTCTTTCTGACCAATATGAGGTGTCATTACCATTTCGTAACCTGCTTTCTTTTGGGCAGCTTTTAAGAAATCTTCTAAACGTCCACGTAAAGCAGCACCTTTAGGTAGCCATAAAGGTAACCCTTGCCCAACTTTTTGAGAAAACGTAAATAACTCTAATTCTTTACCAAGTTTTCTGTGGTCACGCTTTTTAGCCTCTTCAAGTAGTTCTAAATATTGCTTTAACTCTTTTTGTTTAGGGAAAGAAATTCCATATACACGAGTTAATTGATTGTTCTTTTCATCACCACGCCAATAAGCACCAGCAACATTCATGATTTTTACAGCTTTGATAATCCCTGTATTAGGAATATGTCCTCCACGACATAAATCAGTAAAGTCACTATGATCACAAAAAGTAATATCACCATCTTCCAAACCTTCAATAAGCTCTACTTTATATTCATTGTCTTGAGCTTTGTAATAAGCTAAAGCATCAGCTTTTGAAATAGAACGCAATTTAAACTCTGCCTTTTCACGAGCACGTTCTAAAAACTTCTTTTCTATCTTATCAAAATCCTTTTCAGAAATAGTTTCGTCTCCAAAATCAACATCATAGTAAAACCCGTTTTCAATAGCAGGTCCAATAGTTAATTTTACATTCGGATAAAAATCTTGAATAGCTTGTGCTAATACGTGAGCAGATGAATGCCAAAAAGCTTTCTTACCAGCAGTATCATTAAATGTATATAAAACCAACGAGCCATCTGTTGTTAAAGGAGTAGAAGTTTCAACAGTAGTTCCGTTAAAACTTGCAGAAATAACATTTCTAGTTAAACCTTCACTAATACTTTTAGCGACATCCATTGGAGTGCTATTCATCTCAAACTCTTTGACGCTCCCGTCAGGTAATGTAATCTTTATCATTATATAATATAGTTGTTATAAATAATTCCCTTACAAGTGGAAATTTTTAATGGCAAAGATATTGTAAAAGCATTTTTCATACAATATATATATAAGGTATTTCACATAAGGTGGTTTAATGGTGCGAGCGTTTCACTTTGTCACTTGTTTTCACTGCGCTACAACACAACAAACTGTCGGGCTTTCTGCTGTATCTTTTATATAATCTGCTAAACGCAACTTAAATAAAAGGATGCCGCTTCAATCCCTAACGCAAGTTGTCTACCTATTATATAGAACAAAGTTCACCCATCAATAGGGAAGCTCATTGTTAAAATGGTTAAAAGACACACAGAGTAGGTGTGGATAATAAAAAACTTCAGATGTAAATAATTAGAATATAGCGAGTTAAAAAAAGTTATAAAAAAAAGGCAAAAAAAGCACTTGTTGAATGGAAAAAGGTATCTATATTTGCACCCGCAAACGGATAAGCGATAAGCTAAGAAGTTAGTAAGAGTTCATTAAAATAGGGTTTAAGATATGCTAAGAAAAGGTTAAAAAATAGTTTAAATTTTTCTTGTTTAATAAGAGATAAAGTAAGTATCTTTGCAGTCCGATTTTTAGGGAAACAGTTCATTAAAATATTGCGAGAAACAAATTAAGAAAAAACTTCAAAAAGTTTTTGCCAGATTAAAAATAGTTTGTATTTTTGCATCCGCTTTAAGGAGGCGGTGTAGTTACAGAAATTTTGGAAGACGTTAAGTCACTAGTTCGAGTCTAGTATTTCTACAAGAGATTGAGTTTAGAGACGGGGTATGTAAATTACCTGTCGGTATCGGCTCGATACGTTCATTGAAAATATTGAAATTGACAGCGTAAAACAAAGAGTAGAATAACCATAACTTTTCGAAGTTAAAAATTCTTTTGGAACTTAACATTTATAATATTAAAGATTATACAATGAAGAGTTTGATCCTGGCTCAGGATGAACGCTAGCGGCAGGCTTAACACATGCAAGTCGAGGGGTAACATTGTAGCTTGCTACAGATGACGACCGGCGAACGGGTGCGTAACGCGTATAGAATCTGCCTTGTACAGGAGGATAGCCTTTAGAAATGAAGATTAATACTCCATAATGTTGTGAACTGGCATCAGTTTATAATTAAAGATTTATCGGTACAAGATGACTATGCGTCCTATTAGCTAGATGGTAAGGTAACGGCTTACCATGGCAACGATAGGTAGGGGGTCTGAGAGGATTATCCCCCACACTGGTACTGAGACACGGACCAGACTCCTACG
>NZ_CAZEQR010000008.1:0-52696 GCF_964513795.1 Tenacibaculum sediminilitoris
AAAGACCACATTTAAGTCTTAACATGAAAACACCTAACTTTGTACATAACAAAAAAACCAGAGAAGTTAACTTCTCTGGTTCAATATAATTTTTTAAATAACTGTCAACCTATTTTAGGACGACTCACCTATCAAGTATCATTCTTTTTCTTAAAGAAAATTGAAATTTCAGTCTAATAACTAATTTTTCAATACTAAAGCACTTTAATAATGTTTTTCTCTAATCTTTTTTCTAAAAAAAGGAAAGGCTACCAATTTAAATTAGTAGCCTTTTACTTAGAGTTATTTCAGATCATTCCCCAATAATCATATAAAAATCTTACTCTATAAAGAAATCTAACACTATAACAGTTGAAAAATAAAACACCCTACTTTTTTTTGAGAAATTTATTTAAATAAAAAATCTATTTATAGCTTTTCTTTTTTTAGTTTTAGTTTTCTTTACATCCCATTCATGAAAATACAACGAATTACATACATATCTATAGGAACCAATCAAGGAAATAAGCTTGCAAATATTCAGCAAGCAATTAACTTAATTGCTGATAAAGTAGGCGCTGTATTAAAAATAGCATCTGTATACGAAACTGCTTCGTGGGGTTTTGATAGTAGTAATTTTTACAATACATGCATTAAAGTATCAACTTCTCTTCCTCCAGAACAATTAATACGTAGTTTACTTTTTATAGAAAAAGAATTAGGAAGAACGAGAAAAAACAAGGATGGATACTCAGACAGATTGATTGATTTAGATATTTTATTATTTGATGATGAAATTATATTCTCAAAAACATTAATTGTACCACATCCTAGAATGTTAGAACGTAAGTTTGCATTAGTTCCTTTGGTTGAAATTGCATGTAATGTTATTCATCCTATAGAAAAAAAACATTTATATATCTGCCTAGAGAATTGTACTGATACTTCAGAAATTACCAAACTTAATGTTAAACTAGAGCGACCTATTCCCATTACCGAAAAGTATAATTATATTGCTATTGAAGGCAACATTGGTGCTGGAAAAACATCATTAGCTAATATGATGTCTGATGAATTTAATGCTAAAGTTGTCTTAGAACGTTTTGCTGACAATCCATTTTTACCTAAGTTTTATAACGATAATGAACGTTATGCTTTTCCTTTAGAAATGAGTTTTTTAGCTGATCGCTATCAACAACTTTCTGATGATTTAGCACAATTTGATTTATTTAAAAATTTTATTGTTTCTGATTACTACATTTTTAAATCGCTCATTTTTGCACAAGTAACTTTGCATAGTGATGAGTATCAATTGTACAGAAAAATGTTTGATTTAATGTACAAAGAAATCACTAAGCCTGATTTGTATGTGTACTTATATCAAAACACAGAACGCTTGTTAGAAAATATTAAAAAACGTGGACGTGAATATGAGCAAAACATTGAGGCTAGTTATCTGAAGAAAATCCACGATGGATATAGCAATTTTATAAAAACACAACCTGACCTAAATATTCTAATTGTTGATGTTTCTAATTTGGATTTTGTAAATAATCCTGATGATTATGAAATTATTAATAATAAAATAAAAAACTATACCCCATAAAAAAACAGCTTTTAAAAGCTGTTTTTTTATTACTCTATATTTTCTAAAAATCTTTTCGTAAATATATTAACCCATCTACTATTTGTAAAATTTTATTATTTCTGTAATAATAAACTGAATCTGACCCTTGCTTTTTTACAACAGAATCTCCTATTTTCAATTTATCAAATAGATTTGGTAAAACACCTCTTTCATAATTTGAATTTAATGTAATTATTCTAGGTGTTCTATAACCTATATCTCCAAAATCTTTGTCTATTCTTTTTCTTATAATTACTCCAGAGTAAGAAATACTTTTTGCTTTGTAATAAATTTTCCTTTTATGATTTAGTGAATTAGTTTTAAAATAAAAAGCAATAACAGAAATTATTAAAATAGGCATAAACCCTAACCATAGTTTCTTTCTGATTATTTTATCTTGTTCTTTTTCAGAACTAATTATTTTTTAATTAACTCTAGTTTTTCAGCAAAGTAATCACAAAAATCGCGCATCGTAGCACTCATTTTTTCATCATTTGTAGCTCTTTCAAACGAATTAGCCATCGACACTAAGGTTTGATGAAAGAATTGCTTCATTTCATCTACAGGCATATCTTTCGTCCATAAATCCATACGTAAAGTATCTTTTTGTTTATGATCCCAAACAGATAGCATAATTGCTTTTGATGCTTCATCTTTTATACCACCGTCTTCTGCATTCCAAGTAATTTCTTCAGGAATTTTGTTTTCGTCTAACCCTACTTTAAATGTTATTTTTGATGTATGCTCTATCGCCATTATTTTTTTGGTTTATATCTTGAGTTTTTGAAGATTTCTTCTTCACTTGTTTGTAATAATTGATGCAAAGATACATCATTCTTTTGCATGTATGAACGTACTATTTGCCAACCAATCCACTCTCCTATTCTACCAGGTGATTGATTATCTTCTTCCATATAAAACTTAGAAAAAGGAGCTAAATCTAAAAAGCGCTTATCAACATCTTTAGTTGTACTGTATAATAAATCTTTTTCGATAAAATACTTCCAAATTTGCTCTTCATTATTTTCTGCCCAATCTAATTTTGATTGAGAGTATCCTATCTTTAAGGCATCAGGAGTCTTCGGTAAATAAGCATCAAGCAAGTACATTTTTTTTCCGCGATAAATCATTTTATTAATAAAAGTTCTCGTACTATTAGGTAACATTTGCTTACCTATAATAGCTTTAGCAATATCAACTACGATATGTTCCTTAGTATTATTCTGTCTTACGTACTCTGGATAATCATTATAAAACTCATGTTTTTCTCCTAAATAAGCATCTAAAGAGATTAACAACAAACTATCGGTATATACAATTCTGTTATTATAATCAATATTTGTTAACATTGTTATTACCTTAGGACTTACAAATTTAGGATTGTAATATTTCACATGTTTGAATAATGATGTTAACTGCTCTTTTTCTTCTGTGATATCAGAAAAAACTTTTTGTGTTTCTGCAAACAACTCTTGTTCATCTTTGCTATTTATTTTATTTATCCAAACACTGTCGGGTTGTGGAGGGAATAACATTGGGTATTTTTCTTTTGTTGTAGAAAGTTGGTCAGGTTTTGTTGTATAAAAATCAATATCAAAACGTTTTAATTCCAAATTGAGCTCTATATTCGACACATCAACTTTTAATTTGTCAGCTTCTTCTTTTTTGCACGAAAAACTTACAACAATTAAGGTAGCAAGTGCTAAAATTTTTCTCATGAACTTTAGTATATTTACATTCTAAATTACAACGTCAAAATTACTAAATTAGTTTTTACACTTAACTGTAAATCCTTAAAATATCACAAAAATGAATACTCCAAAGGTTTCTGAACACATTATAAACTGGTTAAAAGATTATGCTAAAAATGCCAAAGTAAATGGTTTTGTTGTAGGCATTTCTGGAGGTATTGATAGTGCTGTGACCTCTACTTTATGTGCTAAAACTGGTTTACCTACTTTGTGCGTTGAATTACCAATTCATCAAGCAAAGAGCCAAGTAAATAGAGCTAATGAACATATTAAGCAATTAAAAGAGCGTTACAGTAATGTGAGTGAGGCTGAGGTAAACTTAACCTCTACTTTTGAAGATTTTAAAACTGTAGTGCCAAAAATTGAATCATCTACTAAAGTTGATTTAGCTTTAGCTAATACCAGAGCTCGTTTACGCATGACAACCTTATACTATTTTGCTGGACTACATGGTTTACTAGTTGCAGGAACTGGTAATAAGGTAGAAGATTTTGGTGTAGGGTTTTATACAAAATATGGTGATGGTGGCGTAGATTTAAGTCCAATTGCAGATTTAGTAAAGTCTGAAGTATATCAGCTAGCAGATTATTTAAATGTTCCTTCTTCTATTCAAAAAGCACAACCTACTGATGGTTTATTTGGTGACGATAGAACCGATGAAGATCAAATAGGGGCTTCGTATGACGAACTTGAATGGGCCATGAAAATGCAAGATATAGGAAAAACTGTGAATGATTTTTCTGGAAGAGAATTAGAAGTATATAAAATATATACGCGTCTCAACAGAATTAATCAGCATAAAATGGTTCCTATTCCTATTTGTGAAATTCCTAAAGAATTAAAGTAAATTAACTGACATCATTTGTCGTTTAATTCTTTGGTAAGCACTTTTTTTTTGCCCATTAGACATATTAAAAGGTAATATAACTAACAACCTAAGCAACTCTAGAATTTGTAGCAACTTTCTCATTTTTTCTTTGATTTCTTGTTCTTTTTCACGAGCTAAACTACAAAAAAATGTTGAAATTATTAAAACTATAAACTATTAGCGATTTATTAATCTTAAATCACACGATTCAATTTTTCAAAAAGGCGTTTTTTTAAACCTGTATAGTTAGTTATTTCTTCTAAATTAGGAGCCGCTTTCTCTTCTTGACTCTCTTGCATAATTTCTTTAATTTTTTCTTCAATTAAAACTCTACGCAAATTTAAGATAGCATCTGTTACCAACTTTGGAAGAACTTTAACTGTTTCTGTTACAAAAACTTCTTTACGTTCCCAGTCGCTTAAATTATATTTTTCTTCATCCATCAAAATATTAGTTACCAAACTAGATATTTGAGGGTTTTTATGCATTACCAAATGATCTACTTTAATTTTTTCATCTTGGTTTAATTGATGAATTAATTCATAATAAGTTAATCGAAATATTTCATTGGTAAATTCTATTTCATCTTCT
Source organism: Tenacibaculum sediminilitoris (assembly GCF_964513795.1). Taxonomy (NCBI): domain Bacteria; kingdom Pseudomonadati; phylum Bacteroidota; class Flavobacteriia; order Flavobacteriales; family Flavobacteriaceae; genus Tenacibaculum; species Tenacibaculum sediminilitoris. The sequence continues at coordinate 4,817 of NZ_CAZEQR010000008.1, forward strand.
TGTAAGTTTAAGTACAACTCGTTTGAAACCGTATTTTGATACTCTTCTTTTTCTAAAAAAGGACGTCCTCTTTCATCAATTGCTTCTACCCAGTTTACAAAATCAACAATTTCGTTACCGTATAACAACAATATTCTAATAATTTCTTTTTCTAGAATATTTAATTGATTGATGCTTTGTTTTAATTTTCCTTTCCCTCCTTTTATAGGCTCCATTGAAGCTTGCCCTTGTTCTTGAAAGTATTCTGGAGGCGGTTGATTAGGGTCTTGTCCTACATTACTTTTTCTTGCTACTACTCCTCCTTTTTTTAGTAATTGAGCAAGCTCGCTAAATAGTACTCTTTCAGATATATCCATAATACGTGCACACTCTTGCACATATACTTCTCGTTGAATACCGTCAGGGATTTTAGATATACTAGTAACAATATCTCTAATTAATCCTGCTTTTTTAACAGGATCATTCGCCGCTTCTTCCATCAATAAAGAAACCTTAAACTCAATAAAGTCTTTTGATTTCTCTTCTAAGTATTGTTTTAATTCAGCATTAGAGTGTGCTTTCGCAAAACTATCAGGGTCTTCTCCTTGTGGAAAAGCTATTACCCTAACATTCATACCTTGTTCAAGAATTAAATCGATTCCACGAATTGAAGCTCTAATACCAGCTGCATCACCATCAAAAAGTACTGTAATGTTTTGAGTTAATCGGTTTACTAAACGAATTTGATCGGGTGTTAACGCAGTACCAGAAGATGCTACTACATTTTCAATTCCTGATTGATGAAACGAAATTACATCGGTATATCCTTCTACTAAAAAACAATTATCTTCTTTTGCTATTTCTTTTTTGGCTTGGTATAATCCGTAAAGAATTTTACTTTTATGGTAAATATCACTCTCAGGTGAATTAAGATATTTTGCGGCCTTCTTATCGTTGGTAAGTATTCTTCCTCCAAAACCTAAAATACGTCCTGACATACTATGGATAGGAAACATCACACGCCCTTTAAATCGGTCGAACTTTCTATCTTCTGTTCCTCCTTCTTTTACTATGGTTAAACCAGTAGATTTTAGATATTTTAAATCATATCCTTTAGCTAGAGCTGCTTTAGTAAAATTATCCCACTCATCTTTACAGTACCCTAAATCGAATTTTTCAATAGTATCTTCTCTAAACCCTCTTTCTTTAAAATAAGACAGTCCAATAGCTCTACCATTTTGAGTGTTCATTAACACATCATGAAAGTAATCTTTAGCAAACTTAGAAACTAAAAACATACTTTCACGCTCATTCATCTGTTCCTTTTGCTCATCAGATTGCTCAGTTTCTTCAATTTCAATATTGTATTTTTTTGCTAACCAACGTATGGCTTCAGGATAAGTATAAAGCTCATGCTCCATTAAAAAGGAAATTGCATTGCCTCCTTTTCCAGTACTAAAGTCTTTCCAGATTTGTTTTACTGGCGACACCATAAAAGAAGGAGTACGTTCATCAGTAAACGGACTTAACCCTTTAAAGTTACTTCCCGACTTTTTTAACTGCACAAATTCTCCTATCACTTCCTCTACTCGAGCGCTCTCAAAAACTCTATCTATGGTTTGTTGGGTTATCATATACTATACAAATACAGCAAACAAATATACTACTAGTTTTAAAAGTTATCTTGTTATAACGAAAACTCTATACAATTTAATTTGCTATAAATATATAAATATATAATTTTGCTAAAAACCCCCCCTTATTATGAAAACAATTACCACTTTTTGTTTTGCAACACTATTTACATTTAATATTTATTCTCAAGAAACTATTCGAATTCCTGATATTGGTTTAGAAGAATGTTTAATTAATTTAAAAATTGATTCAAATGGTTTAAACGGAAGTATTACTGTTAGTGATGCCGAATATGTTACCAACTTAAATGTTAACGACCCTGTTACAAACAAAGATTTACCTAATGTCTATTCTAAAATTAAAGACCTAACTGGTTTAGAGAGTTTCCCTAACTTAAGGCGTTTAGATTGTTTTGGTAATGAAATTACAAAGATTGATTTATCTCAAAGCTCTTCTATAAGCTTTTTAAATTGTAGTGAAAACAAAATTGAACGTTTAGATGTAAGCAACAACACTAACTTAACTTATATAAGTTGTGACTATAATAGGTTAAGTTCGTTAATACTTGGTGAAAATTTAAATCTTGAAAGTTTATATGCTGCCTCTAACAAACTTACTTCTTTAGATGTATCTAACTGCCAAAATTTGAAAAGTATGGATGTTACTGGGAACAAAATTCAAACTATCATAGTTAGTAAAGAACAATTAGCTAATATTCCTGAAGGATGGTATAAAGACGAAAAAACCACTTATACGACAAGTAATGGTGGTGATAACAAAGTTACAGAAAAGATAGTAGCTACTACAGAATACAACAAGCCTAAAGAGGTTAAAAAACCTGTACAAAAGTATACTAAAAGCTTTAAGCAACTAGTTATTTCTGAATATGAAAAAAGCGTATTAAATGAAGCCTACTTAAAGCAGATAAGAGAAGACCTTATGTATAAGTACAACATTAAAGATGAAGAAATTACTAAGTGGATACAGCAATATAGTAAGCTTCATAAAACTAACTAAAAACTTATTTAACACATAAAAAGAGCCATCAAAATTGATGGCTCTTTTTATGTATAATTTAAGAATTTCCTTAAGAGGCTGCTCTTAATTTCTTTAATGCTGATTTTGTTAGCTTAGATTCTGCATATTCTTTCGTTACCTTAAATTCTTTTTCATCAGAACTAGGTAAATCGAACATAGCATCGGTTAAAATAGCTTCACATAACGAACGTAATCCACGAGCTCCTAACTTATACTCTACAGCCTTATTAACAATAAACTGTAATGCTTCTTCAGTCATTGAAAACTTAACATCATCCATTGAAAACAACTTAGTATATTGCTTTATGATGGAGTTTTTAGGCTCTGTTAAAATGGCTCTAAGTGTTTCTTCATCTAACGGATTCATATAACTTAATACTGGTAAACGACCAATAATTTCTGGAATTAATCCAAAAGATTTTAAATCTAATGGTGTAATGTACTGTAATAAGTTTTCGTGGTCGATTTTATCTTCTTCTACCGAAGCACTATAACCAACCGCTTGCATATTTAAACGCTTGCTAATAAACCTATCTATTCCAGAAAAAGCTCCACCAGCAATAAATAAAATATCTTTTGTATTTATTTCAATAAACTTTTGTTCTGGGTGCTTTCTACCTCCTTTAGGAGCCACGTTTACGACTGCACCTTCTAATAACTTTAATAAAGCTTGTTGCACACCTTCTCCAGAAACATCACGTGTAATTGATGGGTTGTCTCCTTTACGAGCTATTTTATCTATTTCATCAATAAATACAATACCTCTTTCTGCTTTTTCAACATCATAATCAGCTGCTTGTAACAAACGACTTAAAATACTTTCCACATCTTCCCCTACATAACCTGCTTGTGTTAACACTGTAGCATCTACAATAGAAAATGGTACGTTTAGCATTCTAGCAATTGTGCGAGCTACTAAGGTTTTTCCTGTTCCTGTTTCTCCTACTAAAACAATGTTTGATTTTTCAATTTCAACTTCATCTTCATCATCTCTGGTTTGTAATAATCTTTTATAGTGATTATATACTGCCACAGACATAGCTTTTTTTGTTTGATCTTGCCCTATGATATATTCATCTAAAAAATCTTTAATTTCTCTTGGTTTTTTTAGGGTAAGGTCTTTTGATAAATCACTGGTTTTAGCTTCAGCTATTTCCTCTTCTACAATTCCATGAGCTTGCTCAATACATTTATCACATATATGCGCATCTAAACCTGCGATTAATAAATCGGTTTCTGGTTTTTTACGCCCACAAAAGGAACATTGTAAATTTTCTTCTTTCGACATTATCTTTAGCTTTAGGCTTTAAGCTTTAGGCTTTATGTAAATACTTTTTAAAGAGTTTATGACATATGGCTTAATACTTAAGGCAAAAATTTATTTTCTAGTTAAAATTTCGTCTACCATTCCGTAAGCTTTCGCCTCATTGGCTTTCATCCAGTAATCTCTATCAGAATCTTGATTTACTTTTTCTGTAGTTTGTCCTGAATGTTTTGCAATAATTTCATACAACTCATCTTTTAATTTTAATATTTCACGAGCTGTAATTTCAATATCAGATGCTTGCCCTTGTGCTCCACCTAATGGTTGGTGAATCATAATACGAGAGTGTGGTAACGCTGAACGTTTTCCTTTTTCTCCTGCACACATTAATACAGCTCCCATAGAAGCTGCCATTCCTGTACAAATCGTTGCTACATCTGGTTTAATAAACTGCATGGTATCGTAAATACCTAAACCAGCATATACACCTCCTCCTGGTGAGTTAATATATATTGAAATATCTTTATTAGCATCTACACTTTCTAAGAATAATAATTGCGCTTGAATTACATTAGCTACTTGGTCATTGATTCCTGTACCTAAAAAGATAATTCTATCCATCATTAAACGAGAAAAAACGTCCATTTGTGTAATATTCATTTGACGTTCTTCCATAATGTATGGAGTTAAACTACTAGTTATCTTACCTAGATAGGTACTATTTATTCCGTGGTGTTTTGTGGCGTATTTTTCGAACTCTTTTCCGTAATCCATTTTTAAAATGTTTTTTGGGTTATAAAGGATGTAAATATAAGAACTATTTCGTTAGTATTTTGTTACAGTTTATGACTAAAAAAACCTGAATGTTTATTCAGGTTTTTCTTTATAACATTGGTAATTAAATGTTACTTGTATACTTCTTTAATAAAATCTTCGTAAGAAACTTCTTTCGTGTCAAAGCTCATGTTTTCTTTATAAAAAGCTAATAGTTTTTGGCTTATTAATTGAGATTGTAATTTTTGAGCTTCATCTTGGTTTTGCAAGATTCTTCCAGCAATATCATCTAATTCTTTTTCTTCTGGATTCATGTTTCCAAACTGAGCCATTTGAGCTTTAATAAATCCTTTTGCATAGTCTACTAACTCTGCATACTCTAATTTGATATCGTTATCTTTCATAATCTTTCCTTCGATTAATTGGTAACGTAATCCTTTTTCAGACTTGTTGTACTCTTCGTTAGCTTCTTCTGCAGTTAATTCTTTTTCTCCCGCAGTTTGTAACCACTTTTGTAAAAATTCAGCAGGTAAATCAAACTTTGTATTATCTACTAAGTTCTCAGTAATTGCGTTTAACAATTGTTGATCTGCTTGTTGTTGGAATTGCTTTTCTGCGTCTTCTTTAATTTTATCTTTTAATTCAGTTACAGTTTTTACACTTCCGTCAGCAAATAACTTATCAAATAATTCTTGATCTAATTCTGCTAGCTCTATTTCAGTAATTTCTTCAATAGTAAATGTTACGGGGATATCTAAATCGTGAACCTCATCGTGAGATACACCTAAAGCTCCTTGTAATTTATGCTCGTCTTTGAATAAATTTTTAGTTTTTAATTCTAAAACGTCACCTACTTTAGCTCCTACAAACTTTTTCAAATTTGTTTTTCCTTTGATATCTTTTACAGAAATTGTAGATTTTTTATTAATTTCTTTCTCCTCGTTTACAAAAGTACCAGTTATGTTAGTTTCTTCAGTAGCTTCTTCTTTAGCAGACATTTTACCGTAACGAGATTGAATATTTTCAATTTCTTTCTCGATTAACTCGTCAGTAGCAACAATGTTATATTGTGTTACTTTTTTCTTTGGTTGTAAGTTTACGTCGAATTCAGGAGCCAATCCTAATTCAAACTCAAAAGAGAATTTATCAGCATCCCAATTGAAATCTTCTTGTACTCTTGGTAACGGATTACCTAAAATATCTAATTTCTCCTCAACTAAGAATTTGTTTAACGACTCTTGTAAAAGCTTGTTTACCTCATCAATCATTACTGATTTTCCGTATTGCTTCTTTACCATTCCCATTGGTACATTACCTTTTCTAAACCCAGGAATGTTAGCTGTTTTACGGTAATCGTTTAATACTTTTGTTACTTTATCTTGATAATCTTCTGCAACAATATCAACTTTTACAACTGCATTTAATGCGTCTACGTTTTCTTTTGTTATATTCATCTTAAAAATTCTGTTTCTTAAAAAATCGGGTGCAAAATTACTACTTTATTTATTGATAACCAAGACTTTTAACCACAAGAATGTTATCTTTTTTACCTCCCTTATTTTATAGTTTTTAATGTTTTAGGTTACTTATTCGTCTTCTTCTTTTAATAGTGAAAACATTAATGATCTGAAAATTGACAGCAATACACTGAACAAGAGCGCTGTGAAAAATCCGTTAACTGCAAAACCTGACACTAGTTTGTCTGCCAACAATATAATAACCGCATTGATTACAAATAAAAATAGCCCTAGTGTAACGATGGTTGCTGGCAATGTAAAAAACACCAACAACGGACGTACAAATAAATTTAATAAAGCAATTACTACAGCCACAATTACTGCGGTCGTAAAACTTGCTACGGCTACTCCTGGTAAAATATTTGCCAACAAAATTACTGCCAATGCAGTTAATAATACTTTTAAAAATGTTTTCATTTTTCTTTTTTATTTAATTGGTTATGAATTATAAATTTACTCTTTTTCACTAAAACCATTAATTCGTAACACTTCATATACTTTACCACAACCATACCAAAAACAGAAACCTGCTGTTTTGGCAGTCAGAAAAGTTAATAGTAATTTAGCCCTATAACTTTAACAAAAAAAATAAAATTGAGCCTAAATTAAAAAATTAAGAGCAAAGAAAAAAGTAGACAAAAATGACATAAACAAGGTCCTTTTTAAGCTTGTAAAAATACCGTACTTTACTACATAATCTCAAATATATTATGAAAAATATTTTATTAATCAACGGACATCCTGATAAAGAAAGTTTTAATCATGCGCTAGCGGCTTCCTACAAAAAAGGTGCTTTAGAAACCAATGCTACAATTGAAGAAATTACTATTGTTGATTTAAACTTTAACCCAACTCTTAAGTATGGTTACCGAAAAAGAACTGAGCTTGAACCAGATTTATTAGAATCTTTGGCTAAAATTAAAAAAGCTGATCATATTGTTTGGGTCTTTCCTGTTTGGTGGGCAAGTTACCCTGCAATAATGAAAGGTTTTATTGACAGAACTTTTTTACCGGGAATTACTTTTCAACCTATTGAAGGAAAACCTTTTCCTGAAAAGCTTTTAAAAGGTAAAACCTCTCGACTCATTATAACTTCTGACACCCCTGGTTGGTATGATTATCTTTTTATGAAAAGACCTGCTATTAGACAGTTTAAAAAAGGAACGTTGGAGTTTTGTGGTATTAAACCTGTTAAAATCACTTTCCTTTCAGTAATAAAAAACTCAACTTCTGAACAAAGAAATTTGTGGTTACAAAAAGTATACACTTTAGGTAAAAATCTACAATAACAAATTCTACTCTACAAGTTAAAAAAACATTCTTTAACTTGTAGAGAATCAAAAGCTTCTTTTTTTAAATAAATTTGTTAAAACTTCAATTAAAAAGCTTAAAATGGATACTAGCAAAATTGTAACCTCTATAAAAGTTACCGACTTTTACCAAAACGAAGTTGATTTATTTGAAAAGTATGCTAACAAAATTCTATTACTTTTATTTTACAACAATGCTTGTTTAGGTTGTACAGGAAGAGCTATTCCATTAGCTTATAAATTTAAACAGACCTACAAGGATATTGAGGTTATTGGTATTCATAGTAATTTTAGTAGTAATACTGTTAGCAAAGGTGATATTCTAAATATTTTTACTATTAACGAACTCCCCTTCCCTATTTATATAGACAATAACCATAAAGTGTATGATTTTTTTAATTCGGAAGGAACGCCACAGTGGGTACTACTAACCCCTAAAGGTGAAGTATATCGATCTATCTTTGGATCTCAAGATAATGCACAAAACAGGCTGTATTATGCTTTAGAAAGCTTGACTGAAAATGGAGATTAAATTTAAAAGTAACTATTGGTAATTATTTTTTCAGAACTTCTGATACTTGAGTTGCGATTGCTTCTTTTACTTCTTTATCCTCTAACAACAAGTATATTAAATTATCTTTTACCTTACTTTTTATATCTAACAAATTGTATTTTAAAGCTGGTTCATTAGCTTTTGTTACATTGTTATTTGTTAAAAGCATTTTTTCTTTACCTGTAAGCAACCAAGTAGGGTTAATCTCTGGAAAAGAATGTAGAATTTTGTTTAATACATTACTTTTAAAAGATGACTTTCTTCTAATTGCTGTGCCAATTGAATTGTTAGACACATCAATAACCTCCTCAAAAGACCTAATATTTAACCTTTTATAGTTAATTATTTCTTCTACTCTCTTATATGTTTCATCTACAAAATCGCTCATTAAAAAATAACTTTTTTCTAAATTTTATTTAATTTTGTTTTTATATTTAGATTTTTGTTTGTATTTTTACTTCGTAATAAGTACAGGATACGTACAAATATAAATTAAAAAGTGCTATCAACTTCTAAAAAACAACTTGAGTTTTTATGATAACTGCTATACAACGAAAAGAATTAGAAAAAATTAAACCTCCTAAATACAGAGAAAAGGTAAAAAACTACTTAAGTCAAAATGGTTATAATTTTTCTTTAGAAACCATACAAAAAGTATATTCTGGTAAAAGAAAAAACTTAACTATTGAAAAAGCAATTGTGGCTGTTTTTTATAACTACATGAAACACCAACAAGCCATTGATAGTAATATAAATAGCTTAATTAATGAAATAAACAGTGATTATTCTTAATAATTTTGTTTTTCGCGGGGGGCGAATTCCTAAGCGAGGGTAGAATATAGTATTCTACCTCGCTTTTTTATTTAAAAAACAACAGAGCTTCTTTGTAAAAATCTTTTGGGTTTTCTGCATGTAACCAATGCCCTGTATTAGCTATGGTTTTTATTTTAGACTTTGGAAAATGTACTTGAATTAACGGCTCATCTTCTTTTGAAATATATCCTGAATTTGCTCCACGTAAAAACAATGTTTCTCCTTCAAAAACAGTAAAAGACGGTAACGCTACTCCAACTTCACTGTTGTTTTCTGTTAATGATTTCAAGTTAAAACGAAACGCTAACTTATCTTTTGTTTTTCTATATACGTTTTTAGCTAAAAACTGACGAATTCCTTTTTCTCCAATTAGTTCCGCTAGTTTTTCATCAACCAACTTACGTGAGGTTTGTTTGGAAAAATCTACAGAATTTAAGGCTGCTAAAATTTCGTGATGATGTGGTGGATACATTCTTGGAGAAATATCAGCAACAATTAACTTGTTTACCAGCTCAGAATATTCTGTGGCAAACAACATTACTGTTTTTCCTCCCATGGAATGTCCTAGTAAATCTACTTTTTCAAGATTATGATATTGAATATAGTTGTATAAATCACCCACCAACAACTCATAATCAAAAGCATCTGAATGAAAGCTTCGTCCATGATTACGCTGATCTATTAAATGTACCTCAAAACCATCTTCTGCAAATTTATTAGCATGCGATTTCCAATTATCTCCCATACCAAAGTACCCATGCAAAATAAGTAACGGTTGTCCTTCTCCAATTATTTTTGAATATAATACTTCCATAATTATTGCAAACGATGTAAATACATATTCACAACATTCTCTAAGCCTAAATACAAACTTTCTGATATCAATGCATGCCCTATTGAAACTTCAGCTAAATGAGGAATATTTTGTTTAAAGAATTTAATGTTCTGCAAACTTAAATCATGACCTGCATTAACACCTAAACCTACTTCATTTGCTAAAACAGCTGCTTCTGTATATTTTTTTACTGCTTCTTTGTTCCCTTTTTCATACTGTATAGCAAACTCTTCAGTGTATAACTCAACTCTATCGGCTCCAGTTTTTGCAGCTGCTTCAATCAGCTTTAAATCAGTATCTATAAAAATCGATGTTCTAATACCTGCATTTTTAAATTCAGCAATCACATCCTTTAAATACGATTGATGCGTTATGGTATCCCAACCAGCATTTGATGTAAGTTGATCTACACCATCAGGCACCAACGTTACCTGTGTAGGCTTAATTTCTAATACCATTTGTTTGAATTTATCAATTGGATTTCCTTCAATATTATATTCGGTTCTTACAATTGATTTTAAATCATATGCATCTTGGTAACGAATATGACGCTCATCGGGTCTTGGATGAATCGTGATTCCTTCTGCTCCAAACTCTTGTATATCATTTGCTACTTGTAATAAATCAGGTACATTTCCTCCTCTAGAATTACGAAGTGTAGCTATTTTATTAATATTAACACTTAACTTTGTCATGTTGTAAAATTAGACTACAAAGATAACGCATTCGAACATTTTAAACTATATTCGTAGTAATGAAAGTAAACGAATTTATACTAAAAGAGATTAAAGCATTAACGCTAAACAGTTCTGTTAAAAGCGCTCAACAACTATGTAAAGATTTACCAATAACCCATATTCCTGTTGTTGAGAACAACAAGTTAGTAGGTTGTTTACCTGAAAGTGACATTCAAACGATCGAGAATAAAAACCGTTCTCTTAATGAGTATTCTTATTTACTCGACCATTTTTACACTGATGAAAGTGCTACGCTTCTAGATTTGATTACACTTTTTGCTGATAATGATTCAAACCTAGTTCCTGTTTTAGATAAAAACATGCAATATGTTGGGTATTATGAATTGAGTGATATTTTAGATGCTTTTGCCGATAGCCCGTTCTTACACAACGAAAGTGATACACTAATTATCGACAAGAATAAGAATGATTATTCAATGAGCCAAGTAGCACAAATAGTTGAAACTAATAACGGTAAATTACTGGGTGCTTATATTTCTTCTGAAAACATGAATAATATTGAAATAACACTAAAAATTATATCTGAAGAGGTGAATGAAATTATTCAAACATTTCGTAGGTATGACTATAATGTTATTACACAGCACGAAGATGATTTTTATTTAGAAGAACTTAAAGATAGAGCTGCTTATTTAAGAAAGTACTTAGATATGTAATTTATCAATAACCAAACAAAAACTTCAGAAGTGAAAAAAGTCGCTATTTACGGACAAGCTTACACAAATACTGCAGAAAAGGAAGTGAAAATTCTTTTAGCGGTATTAGAAAAACATAATATAGTTGTTTTTTTTGAACAACAATTCTATAATTTATTTATAGAACATAATTCACTATATAAAAAGTACCCTACCTACACACATTTTAACGACTTGTCGGATAATTTTGACGTAATGTTTACTATAGGTGGAGACGGTACTATTTTAAGAGCCGTTACCTATATACGTGATTTAGATATTCCTATTGTGGGAATTAATACTGGTCGCTTAGGTTTTTTAGCTACCGTTCAAAAAAATCAAATTGAAGAAACAATTGATTTAATACTTAAAAAAGAGTATTCTTTACAAGAACGTTTTTTATTACAAATAGAAACCTCACCAGCTACAGAAGATTTTTCTGAACTTAATTTTGCACTTAATGAAGTTACTATTGCTAGAAGGAATACAACTTCTATGATTGGTATTAAAACTTTTTTAAACACAGAATATTTAACTAATTACTGGGCTGATGGGTTAATTATAGCAACACCAACAGGTTCTACAGGATATTCTTTAAGTTGTGATGGCCCTGTAATTTTACCAAACTCTAAAAGTTTTGTAATAACCCCTATAGCACCACATAACTTAAGCGCACGACCTATGGTTATTCCTGATGACACATATATACATCTTGAAGTAAGTGCTCGTGAAAAAGATTTTTTGATCTCTTTAGACTCTCGTATTACTACAGTTTCTTTAGAAACTAAAATTAGAATACAGAAGGCTCCTTTTACTATAAAAAGTATTTTACCAAAAAATCAATCTTACTTAAAAACCTTGCGGGGAAAACTCTTATGGGGAGAAGACACACGAAATGAAAGCTTATAACAATAGTAATTACAATAAAACTGCAAAAAAAAAGTTAATCAAAAAGACAGAATATTAACTTTTTAAAGCAAATTCAATTCCCTATATTTGCACGCTATTTTACAATGAGAAGACTTATTTTATTAATATTATTAGCTTGTGTAGTAACACCATTACAATCACAAACTCATGAAGTCGGGTTTTTTGCTGGCGGCTCAAATTATGTTGGAGATATAGGTAGAACAAACTACATATACCCCAACAAAATCTCTGGTGGGGTTATATATAAGTATAATTTAAACCCAAGAATTGCCTTACGAGGAACGTACACTTACATTCCTGTCTCTGGCAATGATGAAGATGCTGATAATTCATTTCGCAAAAATAGACCTCGTGGACAGTTTTCGTTTTCTAACACTATACACGAATTTGCTGCTGGAGTAGAATTTAACTTCTTTGAATATAATATTAACGATTATAGAACCACATTTACCCCTTATATAATGGCTGAGGTTGCTGCTTTTAACTACAAAAGTCCAGAACCTTCTTCTTCTAATAACACAATACTTTTAAAAAATACTTTTTCATACACCTTGCCTGTAGGGATAGGTATCAAAGGAAGATTAGCAGATAATTTTGCTATTGCTTTTGAAACCGGTGTAAGATTCACGTTTGTAGATGATATAGACTTTACAACAGATAAAATAAACTCATTAGATTTTGGAGGTAATGGAAATGACTGGTATGTATTTTCTGGTATTTCTATCGTATATACCTTTGGAAGACCACCTTGTTTTGGTGGAATAGCTGAATAAATTATGGAGAAAAAACTACAGCGCATTGATTTACAAAACGTACCAAAACACATCGCCATAATTATGGATGGTAATGGTAGATGGGCAAAAAGTAAAGGAATGCAACGTGTTTTTGGGCATAGAAATGCCTTAACTGCTATTAGAGAAACTGCAGATACCGCCTCTGAGCTTGGTGTTAAGTTTCTAACTCTATATGCTTTTTCTACTGAAAATTGGAACCGCCCTAAATTCGAAGTAGATACTTTAATGAGCTTGCTAGTAAGTACTTTAAAAAAAGAACTTCCCGAGTTTCAACGTAAAAATGTAAAAGTTAACGCCATTGGTAATTTAGCAAACTTACCTAACAACGCTCAGAAAATTTTAAATAAAGTTATTGATGAAACCAAAAACAATACTAAAATTACATTAACCTTTGCTTTAAGTTATGGCTCAAGAGAAGAAATTGTTAATGCAATCAAAAACATATCAAAAAAAGTTGTTAATAACGAGATAGAAATTGAAAAAATTAACGATAAAGTTATAAATAATCATTTATATACGTTTAATTTGCCCGATGTTGATTTAATGATACGTACAAGTGGAGAACAAAGAATAAGTAATTATTTACTTTGGCAGATGGCTTATGCTGAATTGTACTTTACCGACGTATTATGGCCCGATTACAGAAAACAACATCTTTACGACGCAATTATCGATTATCAAAACAGAGAAAGAAGATTTGGAAAAACCAGTGAACAGATTGAAACCAATGAATAAATATTCGTATTTACTAGTATTTTTTATCACCCTTTTTTCGGTGAATACTCAAGCACAAAACTCAACTCCTAAAGACAGCACTGTCACCAATATTATTTCCTATGAAAGAGGAAAAGAGTATATCTTGGGTGGAATAACAGTAACTGGTTTACAAAAATTTAGCGAACAAACAGTTAAAATATATACTGGTTTAGTTGAAGGACAACCTATAAAGTTACCAGGAGACAAACTTACTAGTGCTATTAAAAAACTATACGAGAGTAAACAGTTTAGTGAGGTAGATGTTTATTTATCTAAACGTGATGGAGAAACAGTATATCTTCAGTTTGATGTTACTGAATTACCTCAATTAACCGATGTAGCTATTTCTGGGATTAAAAAGTCTCAGGTTAAAGAAATAAAGAAAGAAACAGACTTAAAAAAAGGTGTCATGGTTACTGATAACCTTATTGTAACTACACGTAACTATATTCAAAAAAAATATACCGATAAGGGTTTTTTAAAAACTAAAGTATCTGTAGACACCAAAAAAGACACCTCTGACGTTAATACCGTTAGTATGGCTATTTTTATTGACAAAGGTGAGCGTATAAAAATTAAAAGCATCAATTTTACTGGTAACAAAGCAATGTCGGATGCCACTTTACGAGGTACTATGAAAAACACTAAGCGTAAAGTTTTTGGTCGTTTTTGGAAAGCTTCAAAATATATTTTAGATGATTATAAAGAAGATTTAAAAAACATTCTTGAAAAGTATAGTGAAAAAGGATATCGTGATGCTAGAGTTTTATCTGATAATGTTGTTTGGAATGACGATAATACCATAAATCTTGAAATACAAGTAGAGGAAGGTCGTCAATATCGTTTTGATGAAATTCTTTTTATTGGAAACAAAAGATATACAGACGAGCAATTGAGTAATATACTGCGAATTGACAAAGGTGATATTTACAACGGAAAAGTTTTAAAAGAACGAATTTCTGGTGATGGTACACCATCTTCTGTGGATATCCAAACACTTTATCACAATAACGGTTACTTGTTTTCACAAGTAAATGCTATAGAAACCAAGGTGAAAAACGACTCAATTACTGTTGAAGTCCGTATTAGAGAAGACGAACCTGCTACTATTAAAAAAGTATCTGTAGTAGGAAATGATAAAACAAACGATCATGTAATTTACAGAGAGTTACGTGTTAAGCCAGGAGACTTATTTAGTCGTGAAAACATCATTCGTTCTATTCGTGAAATAGGACAATTAGGTTTCTTCGATACTAATGTAACCCCTGATGTTAAGCCTGACTATCAAAATAAAACAGCAGATATTGAGTTTTCTGTAGTTGAAAAAGGAGGGAGTCAAATTGAACTGCAAGGTGGTTACGGTGGTGGATCTTTCATTGGTACCTTAGGTCTTTCTTTTAACAATTTCTCTATTAAAAATATTTTCAATAAAGAAGCTTATAAGCCATTACCTATGGGCGATGGACAAAGTTTGTCTTTACGTTTGCAAGCTAGTAGAACATATAATACCTATAGCTTTTCGTTTACTGAGCCTTGGTTAGGTGGTAAAACACCACAATCTTTATCTTTTTCTGTATACTTATCGAACCAATATCGATTTGATTTTACTACCAACAATGTAAACAAAGATGAAAGCCTAAGTATTATTGGTGCTTCAGTTGGATTAGCAAAACGTTTAAAATGGCCTGACGATTATTTTACGCTTTCACAAAATATTAGTTATCAAAGAATTGAGTTGCAAAATTATGGATACAGGGTAGGTTCATCTAATAATATTCTTAGTGAAGGAGACCTAAATAATTTAGCCTATACAGTTTCTTTAGGCCGTAATTCTGCAGGTCCTAGTTTAATTTTTCCAACCTATGGTTCTGAGTTTACCTTAAGAGCAAAAGCTACTTTCCCTTATTCATTAGTTAACGAAAAAGATTACACTGAGCCAGATAACCCTACTTCAGAGCAAAGACAAGCTTTTTTAGCTGATAAATATAAATGGCTAGAATACTATAAGATATCTGCTAAAGGTAAGTGGTATACATCTTTGGCTAATAAATTAGTTTTAATGTCTAATTTTGAAATGGGCTATTTAGGAAAATATAATAATGAACTTGGATTAACTCCTGTGGAAAGATATTTTGTTGGAGGAGATGGTATTGCTCAAGGACAATTAGATGGACGTGAAACTATCGGTTTAAGAGGGTATGAAAACAATAGAATCTCTTCTATTGATGGAGGGGCTATTTATAACAAATTTCAACTAGAATTACGTTACTCTATAACAGATAAACCTTCTGCCTCTATTTATACTTTAGGTTTTTTAGAAGCAGGTAATTCTTATAACAATTTTAGTGAGTTTAATCCGTTTAAACTAAAACGCTCAGCTGGATTAGGTGTTCGTATATTTATGCCTGCATTTGGTTTATTAGGTATAGATTTCGCACATGGTTTCGATCCACTACCAGGCTTAAATGAAAAGTCAGGTTGGCAAACACATTTTATAATTGGAAGACAGTTCTAAAATCGTGCATTGGTAATGCATCTCGATTTTGGCACGGTTTTTTCTAAATACATTATACAAGATGAAAAAAAACATTTTATCAATCGTTCTTTTACTTATAACAAGTATAACTGTTGCCCAAAAAAATCAACGTATTGCTTATATTGATATGGAGTATATTCTTCAAAATATCCCTGCATATTTAGAAGCTCAAAACTCATTAGATGCAAAGGTTGAAAAATGGAAAACAAGACTAGATAAGGAAGCTCGTGCAATAGAAGTTTTAAAAACAGACTTAAGCAACGAAAAAGCAATTTTAACTAAAGAATTAATTGAAGAACGCGAAGAAGATATTAGTATAAAGCAAGAATCTTTAAGAAGATTAGAGTCTTTGTACTTTGGTCCTAACGGAGATATGTACAACCTAAGAAAGCAGCTAGTAAAACCTGTACAAGATGAAGTTTATAATGCTGTACAAACAATTGCTTCTAGGAAAAAATATGATTTCGTATTTGACAAATCTAGCGATTTGGTTATGTTGTATTCCAACAAAAAACACGATATTAGCGACCTTGTTGTACAAATGATTAATATTGATCAAAAAAGGCAAGCAAAAAAAGATAAAATTGAAGCTAAAAAAGAATTACTTAAAGGTGATAATTTAAGTGATGAGAAAAAAGAAATAATTGCTAAAAGAGAAGAAATTAAGAAACAAAAAGAAGCTGATAGGTTAGCTAAAATTAAACAAATTGAAGAGAAAAGAAAACAACGATTAAAAGAAAGAGCTGATAAAAGAAAACTTTTACAAGAAAAAAGAGAAGCATTAAGAAAAGCTCAAGAAGAAGCAAAAAAGAAAGAAGAAGAAAAAAAGAAAGAAGAAGAAAAAACAGAGGAAAACAAATAAATCAAGAATAAAAGAACATTAATTAAATTAGAACAAAAATGAAACATTTAAAAACGTTATTATTAGTTGCAATTTTTACGATTGGATTAGGTGGTGTGGCAAATGCACAAAAAACTGCACATATTAACACTGATAAATTATTAGCTGAAATGCCTGCTACAAAAGCTATGAAAGCGGAATTAGAAAAGCTAAACAAAACATACCGTGACGATATTGAAACAATGTATAAAAAACTAGAAGCTAAAATTAAAAAATACGAAGCTGAAGGTAAAAGTCAAACGCAAGAAATAAACCAAAAGAGAGCTGTAGAGGTTCAACAAGAAAGATTAAAAATTAGTCAAGCAGAACAAACTGCTGGTCAAGAGATGCAAAAAAAATATCAAGAAAAAACTATTCCTATTTTAAAGAAAGCTGAAGAAGCTATCAAAGCTGTTGCTACAGAAAAAGGAATTATTTATGTTTTAGATGCTGCGCCTGGAAAAGGTTTAATCGTTTATGATAAAGGTGAAGATATTTACAATGCTGTAAGAGCTAAATTAGGATTCTAGAAGAATACAACACTATTTTATATAAAAATCCTGCTGTATAAACAGCAGGATTTTTACTTTTGTTATAAGTATGAAAGCTATTACACAACAACCCATAGGTATTTTTGATTCTGGTATTGGTGGTACATCTATTTGGAAAGAGATTCATCAACTTTTACCAAATGAAAACACTATTTACTTATCTGATAGTAAACATGCCCCTTATGGTCAAAAATCAACGAAAGAAATAATTGATTTATCAATTAAAAACACGGATTTTTTGATAAAAAAAGGTGCAAAAGTTATTGTTGTTGCCTGTAATACTGCCACTACTAACGCTATTGAATTTTTAAGAAACAATTACGCTATTCCATTTATAGGGATAGAACCTGCTATTAAACCTGCCTCATTAAATACCAAAACAGGTACTATTGGTATACTTGCTACTAAAGGTACTTTAAATAGTGCTCTCTTTGAAAAAACAACTTCTAGCCTTAATAATGAAATTAATATTGTAGAGCGAGTTGGTGAAGGTTTAGTTGAACTTATTGAAAATGGCGATATTTACTCAAAAAAAATGACTACTTTGTTAAAAAAGTATATAACCCCCATGCTAGAAGAAAAATGCGATTATATTGTCTTGGGGTGTACTCATTATCCATACCTACTTCCTCAAATACAAAAAATCACAGGGAATAAAGTAAAAATTATTGATTCTGGTGAGGCTGTTGCTAAACAAGTGAAAAAAATTTTACAACAACAAAACCTTCTTAACAGTATAACTAGCAAACAACCTAATAACACATTCTATATCAACAAAGATGTTCGTGTTTTGGAAGCCATGCTTAAAGACTATGAAAACTGTGAGATTAGCTTCTTAAATTTTTAATACGTAAGACTCCCATTGATATTAGGACAAGCAGCAGCTCTTCTTTTAATGCAAAATAGATTAATTCCTAAAGATAATTGATGAAATCCTCCGTTTGAAAAAACGATATCACCCGTTTGTTGAGTATAAGTGTAGGCAAACATCCATTTCTTATAATTAACCCCAACTATTGGTGTTAAATATTGTGCATCTCCAAAAACACTCCCATCAAAATTCTTTCTATAAGATAGTGCAGCCCATAATTGAGTTGAATTTAAAGTTTTATATACTTTAAAGTTGACATCTGCTATTTTTTCTCCTGTCTGCTCTTTATATTGAAACATAACAGATGGTTCAAATTGAAGTTTTTCTCTATCACCAAAGAAATAACCTCCTCCTAAAATATAATTTCTAAGGTTGAACGATTCAAAATCAGGGTTTAGATTATTTTTTGCTGATAAGAATAAGTTTTTGACAGTAAAATATGAAGACAATCCGTTTTTATGGTATGCCATACCAAAATCGGCATTAAAGTAAAAATCACTTTCGATTACTTGACTTACAGTAGGATCGTTTACAAAGTTTCTCTGATCTCTTTCGTTTTGCACAACAGAAAAAGACAAACCAAATGATAATTGGTTGAATACATTTTCGTTACCCATATTAATATGATACGCATAAGTACCTTGAACCCCTTTTTGAGAATGATATCCATTCTTGTCATTGAAAAGTATTACACCAACTCCTGTGTTTGAATATTCTCCAAGTTTTGAGTGAAAACTTGCTGTTTGTAACGAAGGAGCATCTTGAACTCCTAACCATTGCTGACGTGCTGTTAATCTTATTTTACCGCAACTTCCAATACCAGCTGCTGCAGGATGTAATAAATACACATTGTCAGACAAATAATCAGCATAAATTGGTAGTGTCTCCTGTGCTTTAATTTTACATATAACGCAAGAAAACAAAAAAATAAGAGTAGCAATTCTTTTTCTCATAAATTGTCTTATAATAAAGACACCAAATATAGGTAAGTCATGCTATATTTTGTGTTAAATTTTATAAATAAGAGAATTCTTATGTGTAAAAAAGGTATTATTTGTAATTTTCTCTTCTAAATATAGAAGGACTCATACTTTTTACCTCTTTAAATTTCCTATTAAAATTCGATAAATTATTAAATCCACACTGATATGCAACTTCACTAATTGACAAGCTTTTATCTGAAGTTAATAATTTGCATGCATTCTCAATTCGTAATTCATTTAAGAAAGTAAAATACGTTTTATTAGTTCGTTGTTTAAAATACCTACAGAAAGCATTGGGTGTCATATTTGCTTTTTCAGCTATTTTATATAAATCTATATTTTTTTCAAAATTATTCATCGTAAAATCCATTACATCACGCATTCTCTTACCTTCATTATCAGTATACCTCTTTGGATATACAAAACTCGCTAACTCAACTATTTTTGACCTTACTAAGATCTTTAAAAGTTCTAGTAACCCTAAGAAACGATTAAGGTTCGTAGAATTTTGTATACTCAAAAAAATATCAATCACATCTTCTCTGTTCTCTAAGAGTTTGAATCCAAATCTTGATTTTTCAAAAAAAGGAGTTAATTCATTAAAATCATCGAGCAAGAAAAAATCCTTTCCAAAAGAATCTTTTGTGAAAAATAATGAAATCATAAAAGACTCTTTAATTAATGAAGCATCACTTTTAAAAACATGCGGTAAATTACTTCCAATAACTAAAACATCTCCTGACAAATATTTATTAATAGTATCTCCTACAACCAATGTACCTTCTCCTTTAACTATTACGCATAACTGTATTTCTTCATGCTGATGAAATTTATCGTAAAAATATTGCTCTTTATCTTCCTGATAAATTAATCCAATATTTTGAGTTTTTGGTATTTTAAAAGGTAAAGCTTTCATTCGTAAAACTACTATTCTGACTCAAAAATATGCAAATACTATTAATATATATACACAATAATCATGTATAAGTTAATATAGTATTAGTTTAAGGTAATTTGAAATTAAAACCTATACAGTCTTCCCTATAACTTTGCAATGAAAAACAAATATTACAATGAGTATAAATTGGAAAGGTGTAATGCCAGCAGTAACTACAAAGTTTACAAATGATGATACTTTAGACTTTAATATGTTTGAAGTAAATATAAAAGCACAGCTCGATGCAGGTGTTCATGGTATAGTGTTAGGAGGAACTTTAGGTGAAGCCAGTACTCTAAGTAATGAAGAAAAAAGAACATTAACAAAAACCACTGTTAATCTAGTAAACAATCAAGTTCCTGTATTAATGAATATAGCAGAACAAACCACTAAAGGAGCTATTGAGGCAGCTCAAAAAGCTGAAGAAGATGGAGCTAAAGGGTTAATGATGCTACCACCTATGCGTTATAAATCTGGTGATAGAGAAACCGTTGAATACTTCAAAGCTGTAGCGAACAATACCTCACTTCCTATTATGGTTTATAATAATCCTGTTGATTATAAAATTGAGGTTACACTAGACATGTTTGAAGAATTATTAAAATGTAATAATATTCAAGCCGTTAAAGAATCTACCAGAGATATCTCTAATATTACAAGAATTAAAAATCGTTTTGGTGATCGTTTAAAAATAATGACTGGTGTTGATACATTGGCTTTGGAAAGTCTATTAATGGGTGCTGATGGGTGGATTGCTGGTTTAGTTTGTGCTTTTCCTAAAGAAACAGTTGCTATTTATGAATTACAGAAAGCAGGTCGCATACAAGAAGCTTTAGAAATTTACCGTTGGTTTTTACCGTTGTTAGAGTTAGATATAAACCCTAAATTAGTACAAAACATAAAACTAGCAGAAGTAGCTACAGGTATTGGTACTGAAAACGTAAGAGCTCCTAGACTACCTTTAATTGGAGAAGAACGTAAATATGTTTTAAACGTAATAGAGACTGGTTTAAAAAACAGACCAACCCTACCCGATTATAAATTGTTAGCTGTTTAAAATTTTATCATTTACTCATTAATTCATCGAACATGATTACAGGAAAAAATTATATAGGAAATCAATTAATTGCATCGGGAAATAAAACGTACAAAACATTCAATCCTGAATCAAATCAGGAAAATAAGTACCTTTTTACCGAAGCAGCTCAAGAAGAAATAAATAAAGCTGTCGAGTTAGCTTCAAAAGCATTTAAAGAGTATCGAACTATTTCTGGTAAAAGAAAATCTGAGTTTTTAAACGTTGTTGCTAACGAAATTGTAGCGTTAGGTGATGAGTTAATACAAATCTATTGTTCAGAATCTGGGTTGCCAGAGGGCCGTGCTAAAGGAGAACGCGGAAGAACCATATTTCAATTACGCTCTTTTGCTGATTTAGTTAAAGAAGGTTCGTGGGTAGAAGCTACTATTGATACTGCCATTCCTGATAGAGAACCAAATCCAAAATCTGACCTACGTAAAATGAATATTCCATTAGGTCCTGTAGTTGTTTTTGGTGCAAGTAATTTTCCTCTTGCTTATTCTACAGCAGGCGGAGATACAGCTGCTGCATTAGCTGCAGGTTGCCCTGTAATAGTAAAATCGCATCCGATGCACGCGGGTACTGGTGAACTCATTGCTTCAGCAATTATTAAAGCCGCAGAAAAAACTGGAATGCCTAATGGTATTTTTTCTAACTTAAACTCTAGTGGTATTGAAGTAGGACAACAGTTAGTTGCTCACCCAAAAGTAAAAGCAGTTGGTTTTACAGGTAGTATTCGTGGTGGTAGAGCTTTATTAGACTTAGCTGCAAAACGAGAGGAGCCAATTCCTGTTTTTGCTGAAATGGGAAGTATTAACCCTGTAATTATGCTTCCTAAAGCATTAAAAAATAGAGCAGAAAGTTTAGCTAGTACTTATGCGGGGTCTATTACGTTAGGTACAGGCCAATTTTGTACAAATCCAGGTTTAATTTTAGGATTAAAAGGAAAAAATTTAACAACATTCATCAATTCACTAGCTCATAAAATTACAGAAATCAATCCTACTTGTATGCTACATCCAAATATTGTTGGAGCCTACGAGAGTAGTAAAACTAAAGCGTTAAACCAAGAAGGATTAACAATAGCTGCTAATTATGAAGGAAAAATAAAGCCTAACTATGCATCGCAAGTAGTTACAACTGTTGAAGGAAAAACATTTTTAGATAATCCAACCTTACATCAAGAAATATTTGGTCCATACTCCATGGTTGTTCAATGTGAAAACGAAGAACAATTAGAAAAAATTATTTCAAGTTTAGAAGGACAGCTTACTGGAACAGTAATTTCTGATGCTAATGAAGTAGCAAATTATCCAGCTGTAATTGCTTCTTTACAAAACAGGGTGGGACGAATTATTTTTAATGGGGTGCCTACAGGAGTAGAAGTTTGTCCGTCTATGGTTCATGGAGGTCCGTATCCTGCTTCAACAGATAGTCGATTTACAGCTGTAGGAATTAATTCTATTAAACGTTGGATACGTCCTTTTAGTTATCAAGATTGGCCCAACGAAATATTACCTAAAGAACTAAAAAATGAAAATCCTTTGCATATTTTGCGTTCTGTTAACAATATATTAACAAAAAAAGGAATAGTATAATAAAAATTAATATTTTCTTTAGAAAATCTCTGGTTTCAAAGTATTACTTTTGGACCATCTAAAGAAATTGAAACAAAGCCAGTTTTGTTTTTCCTAAATAGAGAAATTGTGAAGGGTTTTTTCTACTACAGAATACAAACTGGCGATTCAATTTAAGATGAAAAAAACTTTTTTTTGCGTTGATGCACATACTTGTGGAAACCCTGTTAGGGTGGTTACCGGAGGAGGTCCAAACCTAAAAGGTATCAACATGAGTGAAAAACGTCAGCACTTTCTAAAAGAATACGATTGGATTCGTAAAGGGCTAATGTTTGAACCCCGTGGTCATGACATGATGAGTGGCTCTATCTTATTTCCACCTCACGATCTAGAAAACGATTTTGCTGTTTTATTTATTGAAACCTCTGGATGTTTACCTATGTGTGGTCATGGAACCATTGGAACTATTACTATCGCTATTGAAGAGGGGTTAATTATTCCTAAAGTTCCGGGGAAAATTAAAATGGAAACCCCTGCTGGATTAGTTGAAATCGAATACCAACAAACTGGTAAAAAGGTAGATTGGGTTCGGCTAACCAATGTAAAAAGCTATTTGGCTGCTCAGGGTTTAACAATAGATTGTCTTGAATTAGGAGAAATTACTTTTGATGTTGCCTACGGCGGAAATTATTATGCTATTGTAGATCCACAAAAAAACTTTTCAGGGGTTCATGATTTTACTGCTTCTCAAATTATTCAATACTCACAAATAGTTAGAAAACGAATCAATGAAAAATATCCTAATCAATTTATTCATCCAGAAAATGATACTATTAGAGATGTGACTCATATCTTATGGACTGGCAATCCTATTGATTCTAATTCCTCTGGAAGAAATGCTGTTTTTTATGGCGACAAAGCAATTGACAGAAGTCCATGTGGTACTGGAACCTCTGCACGTTTAGCACAGTTATATGCTAAAGGGAAACTACAGCTTGGTGAAAAATTTATTCATGAAAGTTTTATTGGAAGTAAATTTATTGGTCGAGTAGAAAAAGAAACTACGTTAAATGGTAAATTAGCCATTGTTCCAAGTATTCAAGGATGGGCTAAAGTATACGGGTACAATACTATTATTATTGATGATGAAGATGATCCTTATGCTCATGGCTTTCAAGTTATTTAATATTATATAATTAGCAATATCTTATCTCGAATATAATCGAGATATTCTTTTATGAATAAAGAAATTATTATTATTGGTGGTGGAATTATAGGTTTAAGTTCTGCATATTACCTTCAAAAAGAAGGACACAAAGTAACTGTAATTGAAAAATCTGATTTTTCATCGGGGGCTTCATTTGCCAATGCAGGTATTATTACTCCTAGCCATATCGTTTCTTTAGCTGCTCCGGGAATGATTACTAAAGGGCTAAAATGGATGCTTAGTTCTACTAGTCCATTATCTATTAAACCTCGTTTAGATTACGATTTTCTACAATGGGCTTGGTTTTTTAAAAAATCAGCAACACATAAGAAAGTTGCCGATTCTATTTCTATTATTAAAGATATTAATTTATTCAGTAAAGAATTATATGAAGAAATACAGGCTTCCAATGATTTTGATTTTCATTATCAGCATAAAGGATTGATGATGTATTATAAAACTGATAAAATGGGGGAAGAGGAATGGAACGTGGGAAAACTTGGTATAAAAGAAGGATTAAAGGTTGAACATTTAACTCAAAAAGAAACTCAAAAACTTGAGCCTAACATTCAATTGAATATAAAAGGGGCTGTATACTACCATTCAGATGCTCACATGACCCCAAGTGAATATATGAAACAATTAAAGTCGTATTTAGAACAAAATAATGTTACCTTTTTATTTAATGAAGAAGTTCTAGATTTTTATGTTTCTAATGGTAAAGTAAAATCGATCAGTACAAAAAACAATACAATTGTTGCTGATGAATTTATTTTGACTACTGGGTCTTGGACACAAAAACTAGCTAAAAAATTAGGAATCAATATTCCTGTTCAAGCAGGTAAAGGTTATCGTATTAATGTAAAAAGTAATACAGGCATTACTATTCCAGCTATTTTAACGGAGGCTAAAGTTGCGGTAACTCCAATGAATGGGTTTACACGTTTTGGTGGCATGATGGAAATTGCTGGTATTAATAATAAAATTAACTCAAAAAGAGTAAATGCTATAGTTAATGCTAGCAAAAGTTATTACAACAATTTAAATATTTCTCAAAAAGAAATAGATAGTGTTGAAAGTGGCTTACGCCCATGCTCTCCTGATGGTTTGCCTTACATCGGTAAGCTTTCAAATCTTAAAAATGTAACTGTAGCTGCAGGACATGCCATGATGGGGTGGAGTTTAGGGCCTGCTTCTGGTAAATTAGTTTCTGAAATTGTTGTTAATAAAAAAACAAGTTTAGATACCACTCCATTTAATGTTGAACGTTTTAACTAAAATAAAAACTCAAGACACAAAAATAATAGCTCTTGAGTATTTTAAAACAAACAATAAAAAACAGATTTTTAAATCTCTTTTACATAAACTTTATCTATAAATTTAGAGCTTAAAAGTCTTGCTACTCCCATATAACTGAGGCTAAACTTAACTTTATCTCCTACTTTATACTTTACTTTTCCTGATGCATCTTTATTTAAGCCTACATCAATTACTAACATATCAGAGGTTATTCCTACAAAAGATATGTCTTTATCTTCTACTTCAATATCATCTTTATCTACATCTAATAAGCCAAAATCTAAAATAGCTTTGTAAGATGTTTCTTGTATATCACTTTCATTATACTTTGAGGTATGACCAATACTTGCTTCACTAATAATACCATCGGGCACTATTTTCTTTTTTTCTAACTCTATTACATTGGCATAAAACTCAAATGTTTTGGTGTATAAATCTTGAAATCGTTTGTTTTCTAACGGGCTTACGCCAAAAAAGGCAGCTTCACCTATTCTAAAATGATTAATATCTTTAGGAGCTACTCCATTTTCTACCAACGGTAACGTAATTGATGTTCCTCCAGAAACATATTTTAAATCTTTATTAAACTTTGCTGAAATGAGTTCTTTATATAATGATAATTGCAGCAATTTATCATAGGTAGGCTCTACCCCATACATACAACCTAAATTTGAACCTATACCTATTACCTCAATATTAGATAAGTTGAATACTTTTTCATAAAAACCTAAAATATCATCTCTTTTTACTCCTTCTCTTAGCTCTCCCATTTCAATCATAATAATAATTTTATGAATTTTATCTTTCTTCTTCGCTGCTTCATTTAACGACTCTATGGTAGACAAAGAACTGTTTAAAGAAATATCTGCATACTCAACAACATCATCAGCATAAATTTTTGCGGGAGGTTTTATATATATAGTACGTAAGTTTGGATTCACCTCTCTTAAGTTTCGTAAACTTGTTAATCTAGAATCTCCTATTGAGTTAATTTTTTCGGTTACATCAGGAGTTAAAATTGCATTTAAGAATGTTTTATCACCTGAGAATACTTTTGTTACCAAGCTCCATTCAATATGATTTTGTTCAAAAAAACTGCTTAACTTCTTTATATTATCTTTTATTCTTTCAGAATATATAATTAATTCTGCCATAATTATTTTGTTATTATCCTTGGTAAATTTCCAGGAAGTCGTGTTAGTAATTCATAATTAATGATTTGTATTGAATCGTTGAATGATGAAACGGTTATTTCAACATCTCCTTGACTTCCTATTAATACAACTTCATCTCCCTTTTCAATAGTATTAGCATGTGTAATATCTACTGCCATCATATTCATGTTAATAGTTCCTATTATTTTATGTCTTTGCCCTCTTATTAAAACTTTTCCTTTATTACTCAAAGAACGGCTATATCCTGAAGAATACCCAACAGGAATAATCGCTATTTTAGTTTCTTGATTTGTAAAATATGATGTGCCATAACCAATAAACTGACCCGCTTTTATGGTTTTAACATCCATTACTTGTGTTTTCCAAGATATAATTCTTTTTAGTGGATTTTCTACTATTTTTTCTTTGGTTAAATAGTGAACTAATATTTCATTTGTTGGAAAAAAACCAAATTGTAGAATACCAACTCTTACCAAATCTAACCTTGTTGTTGGGTAACGAATTGTAGCTGCTGAACTTGCTAAATGGTATGTTGGACTAACCAAATTTAGTTCTTTTACTCTCTTTTTTACATTTTTAAATTTTTTCTTTTGATCTGTTATTCTTTTATAATTAGAAATGCTTTCTGCTCCTGCTAAATGAGAACAAATTCCATGTATATTAATAAACTCTTTATGTTTTTCAACATATTTAAGAATTTTTGTAATTTCTCTGGGAACAAATCCTGTTCTATTCATTCCTGTTTCAATTTCTAGATGAACTCGAGCCTTTTTCTTCAATTTATTAGCAGTTTCTATTGCATTTTGTAGTCTATCTTCTTCAAAAACAAAAAAATCTATCTCATTTTCTATAGCCCATGGCAACTGATTGTTTTCAATCATGCCCATTATCATAATGGTCACATCTTCATAGGGTAGTGTTTTTTTTACTTCATAAGCTTCGTTAGCATCAGAAACACTAAAATGTCTTACCCCATATTTGTATGCCAACATACAGTAGGCTTTAATTCCGTGACCATAAGCATTTCCTTTCACCACAGACGAAAAAATGGTATAATTACCAATTATACCACGGATAAAATCAATATTGTTTTTTATAGCTGATTCAGATAATTCTAAATAAGATGTATGAGTCATTATTACTGAACTTCTTTTAAAATATTATAAAATAGTTGTGTTCCTGTTATGGTTATTTCATCAGGGAAATCATAATCTGGATTGTGTAATGCAGGCGTATTTTTTCCTGCTCCTAAGCCAAACATAGCTCCTTTGTATTGTTGCGTAAACAAACCAAAATCTTCCCCCCATTTAAATGGAGTATTTATTTCATTAATTGCTAGGTTTAGTTGTGCTGCTGCCAATTTAATATATTCAACAGCCTCTTTGTTGTTTTTGTTTGCATAAAATTCTTCAAACCAAGAAGTATAAATACTTAGATTTTCTTTTTCTTCAAGGTTTTGAAGTTGCTGTTCAAGTTTTTTTTGTTTCTCTTTCATTAAACTTGTACTCCAACTTCTTAAAGTAAGATGTACTTCTCCATATCCTGCTGATACTCCATAGGCTTTTTCTCCCATAGTTAGATGTATGGGTGTTGCCAAGAAAAAATCAGAATCCTCGGGTGTATTTTTAGTTTCTTTTTTTACAAACTGAAGAATTTCTGCAATTGCATTAGCCGGATTGTATCCTTTTTCTGGTTCCGCTGCATGTGCTGTTTTTCCTTCTAAAGTAATTACAACACTTTTTACATTGCTAGTAAACTCATTTTCTTTTACAACTATTTCTCGTTTAGTAAAACCAGGTAAATTGTGCAACGCAAAAACATAATCTATATTTAATTGTTTAAAATATGAATCTTCTAAAACTGACTTCGCTCCTCTTCCATTTTCTTCTGAGGGTTGAAAAAGCAAAAGTACCTTTCCTTTTGGCAAAGTTTTTTTCGTAAGTAGTTTTGCTACTCCAAGTAAAATTGCTGTATGGCCATCATGTCCACATTTATGTGAAACCCCTTCATTTACAGATTTATATTCAAAAGTATTTACCTCTTGAATGGGCAGGGCATCAATATCTGCTCTTAACATAACTATTTTTCCCTCTTTATCCCCATTAAAAATTGCTAATAACCCTGTTTTAGCTACTGGTAGTACTTCACAAGAAGTGTGTTGTTCTAAAAAAGTTTGTATTCTTTTTTTAGTTTCGTATTCTTCTTCAGAAACTTCAGGAAACTTATGTAATTCTTTTCTTACCTTCTCTAAAGTATCCTTTAGGTTTTCCATGTTTTTTGGTTATTGATTAACTGAATTATTGAAAACACGATAGCAGATAATGTAATTCCAAAGAAATTTGCATCTAAACCAAAAGGTAGTTTTACTTCTAAAATAATTAATAGTAAAGTGGTAAGTCCTCCTGAAATCATAGCATAAAAAGCGGCTATTGGCGATGGTTTTTTTAGTAATAATGTTCCTAAAACAGGAACTAACAAACCTGATACCATAAAAGCATACGAATACAACATTAGCTCTAATACATTTTGCATTTTTGTTGCTAATACAATGGCTAAACCTCCTATTAAAAAGGTTATTAATTGTGAGTTTTTTATACTGATACTCTTCTTGAAATACCCAAAAATATCTGTTGTTAAGTTTCCTGAAGCTGCCATTAAACAACTATCTGCTGTAGACATAATTGCCGAAAAATAAGCCGACATCATTAATCCCATTAAACCTACTGGCAAAATACTTCTTAACAACAATGGTAGTCCTAATTCAGCATCTAACTCAACTCCTGGCGCATACCCTATACTCGCAAACATTCCTTGTTCATAGGCTACTCTTGAAAACAACCCTAAAGCTACTCCCATAAATGCCATTATTGGATACTCAAATAACCCTGCTATTGTCCATGCTTTTTTTGCTGTTTTTTCATCTTTACAAGCATAAATTCGTTGATATAAAGTCATTCCAACAAACCAAATTGGTACAATCGTAATTATCCAATTAAACATATTAACAAACGTTACGTTTGTTAATGATAAAAAACTGGCTGGTAAAATTTCTTTAATACCACTCCATCCTCCAACTTCTATATAACCAATAGGAATTCCAATGCCTATCAATCCTACCATAAGAATTATCCATTGAATAGTATCTGTATAAATCACTGCTTTTATTCCTCCAATAACTGTATATACAACAGCTATTACTCCCATAATTAAAACTGCTTTTGTTATGGATATTGAAGGAAATGTAGCAGATGCTAACTTTGCTCCTGCTAATATTTGTGAACTTGTAAAACCTATATAACCTATTAACGAAATAATTCCCGCCATTAGCGCTACTTTAGCATTGTAGTGAAAGGCTAGAGATTCTGGAAAGGTTAAAAAATGATGTTTTTTAGCTATGGGGTATACTTTTGGGATTAAAAAAACGGCGCTTATCCAAGCACCTAATAACCCTGTAAAAAGCATCCAACTACCGGAGAGCCCCATTAAAAAACCTAAACCTCCTAAACCTATAGAAAAACCTCCTCCTACATCAGTAGCAACAACAGATAAACCTATATGCCCTGCAGACATATTTCTTCCTCCTACATAGTAATCCTCTTTAGATTTGTTTTTATTCATAAAGTAGATTCCTACTCCAAGCATAAAAACTAGATAGAGTATAAAAATTAGTAGGTCAATAAAATGTATATCCATGTCTTATTTTTCCCGATCTAATAAAAACTGTTCTTTATATTGAGCTTTTTTTAATTGCTCTCTTTTAGTTACAGATGGTTTTTTGTATTCTTTTCTTTTTCTTATTTCTTGTAATATTTTTGTATTTCTATATTTTCTTTTGTAGCGTTTAATCGCCCTATCGATATTCTCACCTTCTTTTACCTGTATTATTAACATGATTCTATCTTTTAAAATTATTTTATGGTTTTGAATCAATCGAATAAAATAGAAATTTATCCTAAATAAGTTTGCAATACTTTAGTTCTAGATCTTTGCTTCAACCTTCTTATTCCTTTTTCTTTAATTTGTCGTACTCGTTCTCTTGTTAAATCAAAAGTTTCTCCTATTTCGGTTAAACTCATTGGTCGATAGTTTTCTAAACCATAAAATAATTTTATAATATCTGATTCTCTTGGAGATAATGTTTCTAAACTCCTACTAATTTCTAACTCTAAAGATTCTTGCATTAAATCTTTATCTGGTTTAGGAGCTTCAGAAGCTCTTATCACATCATATAAGTTTGATGTTTCTCCTTCTTTCAAAGGTGCATCCATAGAAATATGTCTTCCTGAATTTTTCATAGACTGTTTAACATCAGAAACTGTCATATCTAAAACTTTAGCTATTTCTTCAGGTGTAGGCATACGCTCATTGCTTTGCTCTAATTTAGAAACTGCCTTATTAATTTTACTTATACTTCCTATTTTATTTAATGGTAAACGAACTACTCGAGATTGTTCAGCCAAAGCTTGTAGTATAGACTGGCGTATCCACCAAACAGCATACGATATGAATTTAAATCCACGTGTTTCATCAAACCTTTTTGCCGCTTTAACTAGCCCAATATTTCCTTCATTAATTAAATCTGATAGTCGTAACCCTTGGTTTTGATACTGTTTTGCTACCGATACAACAAATCGTAAATTGGCATTCACTAAAGCCTCTAACGCTCTTTGATCTCCTGTTTTAATTCTTTGAGCTAATTCAACCTCCTCATCAGCAGTAATCAAATCTATTTTACCTATTTCTTGTAAGTACTTCTCAATAGATTTTGACTCTCTATTGGTAACTTGTTTTGTTATTTTTAACTGTCTCATATTATCTCTTTAGTCTCATTTCTAAATACGGAGTAGTAAACCCTAGTTTTTCATATAAAAACTTAGCTGGGTTATCTTTTTCTACATGTAAAGCAATATCTCCTTTACAGTTTTCAATAGCATGTGTCATTATTTTCCTTCCTATTCCTTTTCCCCTATATTCATTATGAGTGGCTATGTATACTAAAATATTTTCAGGAATATATTCATCCATCCCTGTTTTATTTATCACCACAACTCCTACAATTTCACTTTTATCTTCTATTGTAAAAACATACCCTCCTAAACCTGTTCGTTCTTTAGCTGCGTAGTTTATTGCTTTACGAATCGCAGTTTTTTCATCTCCATAATTTTCAAGATGCTTATATAGGAAGTTTGTTACTCTTTCTATTTCTAAAGGGGTAATACGATTAAAAGCATCGTAAGTTTTTATTGTCATAATTTTTATTTTTTATAAGAAGAATAAGTGTGTAATGTTTACAAAACTCTTTAGCTTTTCTACTAAAAGTCTAGAATATAAATAAACACTATGCCTATTTATTATGATTTTATTTTTTTAATATTAAATACTTTTTCGAAAAGTGTACGTTTATCTAAGAAATGATATTCGTAAGGGCAAGAACACATTTTATAAGAAATAGATAAATAACTCTATAAAATGTTTCAAAGAATATCTAAGCTTCAAAAAGAAGCTATTTATAAATTAGATTCCCTGGGGGAATAAATTTGTCCGATTGATTACGGAACACAAGGTAGTCGAATGTAAAAACTCGTTGATTTTTTTTTTCGTGTATAGTGTCTACCATATCATACAAAGGTATGAATTTTATAAGTAATTTCAAAACAACTACTATAAAAGAACCTCTTATGCTATTTTATACAACTTTATCAAGACTTATTATAACAAAAAACACCTTAGACTTATCTAAGGTGTTTTTTGTTACTTTTTAAAACTATTAATTCCTTTTTCAAGCCAACTATAGTATTCATCTACATCTGGTGTGTAAGCTATAGGATTAGTTATATTTGACTCATCATGATTCATTAACACATAAAATGGTTGTGAGTTTGCCTTGTATTTTATGGTTTGCATTTCACTCCATTTTTGACCAATGTATTTTAATTTTTTTCCTGGGTTTAACTTAGACTCAACCACCTCGTGTTCTTTTAATGGGCGTTTATCATCAACATATAAAGAAATTAAGACTACTTTGTTTTTTAACACATCTAAAACTTTTGGTTTTACCCAAACATTTTGCTCCATTTTTCTACAGTTTACACATGCATGCCCAGTAAAATCTAACATTACCGGTTTCCCTACTTTTTTAGCATAAGCTAGGCCTTTATCATAATCATGAAATGATATAATATCATGAGGAGGCATTAAATGTGCTCCTTCTGGCAAACTCTCTTGCATATTTTCTTGATTTCCAGAGTTTATTACTCCTTGTTTCGTAAACCCTACTCCGTATGGCGACTCACTATAATGTTGTGGTGGTGGAAATGCACTAATTAAATTTAACGGTGCGCCCCATAATCCAGGAATCATATAAATAGTAAAAGATAATACTATCAATCCTAAACTTAATCTTCCTACAGATATATGATTGATTGGACTATCGTGTGGTAATTGTATTTTTCCGAAAAGATAAAAAGCTAAAGCTCCAAAAATAGCAATCCAAATTGCAATAAATACTTCTCTTTCTAATAAGTGTAATTGCAATACCAAATCGGCATTTGATAAGAATTTAAATGCTAAGGCTAATTCTAAGAACCCTAATACTACTTTTACTGTGTTTAACCATCCTCCTGATTTTGGTAATGAATTTAACCATCCTGGGAAAGCTGCAAACAATGCAAATGGTAATGCAATAGCTGAAGAGAACCCTAACATCCCCACAATTGGAGCTATTCCTCCTTTTGAAGCTGCTTCTACTAACAAAGTTCCAACGATTGGCCCTGTACATGAAAAGGAAACGATAGCCAACGCTAATGCCATAAAAAAGATTCCTACTAAACCTCCTTTATCTGCTTGTGAGTCTACTTTTGTTGCCCACGAACTTGGTAAAGTAATTTCAAAAGCTCCTAAAAAAGATACTGCAAAAATTATCAAAATTAAAAAGAAAATGATGTTAAACCACACGTTGGTTGATAACGCATTTAAAGCATCTGCTCCAAAAACTGTGGTGACTACTGATCCTAAAAACACGTATATTACTACAATACATAATCCGTAAATAATCGCATTTCTTATTCCTTGTGATTTACTTTTACTTTGTTTTGTAAAAAAACTTACCGTCATGGGTATCATTGGAAATACACACGGAGTTAACAATGCTGCAAACCCTGACAAAAAAGCTATAAAAAAGATTCCTAAAAGACCTTTCTTTTCTTCTCCATCTTCCTCTTTTGAAACTACCTCCTCTGCTTTAGCTACTGTAGTTTTGTTTAAATCAAATAATAAATCTACTTCTTTTGGAGGCAAGCACATTTCATCAGTACAAGCAATAAACTCTACAAAGGCATTTATTTGAGTTACGCTAGCATCAATTAACTCTATTTCTTGCTTAAAAACTGCTTTGTTAGCAAAGGATTTAATATTCATTCCTTCTTTACTAAAGAGTGTAGTAAACTTGATTTCGCCTTCAGGTTCTGTAGTATTTCCTAAAATTTTAATTTTTCCTCCGTCATCATCATATGTAAAAGTTGTTGGAATAGGTCCTCCACTAGGAACTTCCTGTGCATACAAATGCCAACTTCCTTGAATTGTCGCGGTACTTACTAAGTTATACGTTGTTTCAGAAATTTTCTCTACACTCGTTTTCCATTCTATTGGATTGTGAATTTGGCTCATTGCCGAAAACCCAACAGTAAAACAAAGCAAAAATGCTAGTATTTTTTTCATCGTATTTAGGTTGAAAAAAGGATTAATTTACATTAAAATTCAAAGCTACTTCAGTTGGAGGCAAACAGTTTTCTCCTGTACAAACCATGTACTCTACTGTTCCTTTCACAGTAAACTTATCTGCAGTTTTTAAACGTATTCTTTGTGTAAAAACTGCTTCAGAATCAAAATATTTAATTTTCATTTCAAAAACTAGGTCGTCAACTACGTGACCATCTCCTTCTTTTGTGTTTCCTTTTTTAAGATATCTACCATCACCTTCAAAAGTAAATAGCGTTGGAATTGGTCCTCCTTTCGGAATTTCTTGAGAATATAAATGCCAATCTTTTTGTATAGATGCAGTAACAATAAGTTCTGCTTCTTTATCAGATATTTTTTTTACAGAGGTAGTCCATTTTACTGGGTCATGAACTTGAGCCATTGAAAAGTTACAAACCACTAGAAAAAAAATAAAAACTAAATTTTTCATTTTAAATAAACGTTTAGAAAAAAATTTGTTAAGCCCGTAAAAATAAGATGTTTCATCCTTAATAAAGAATAATTAAATAATAATTTATTTTTTTACACTATACCCCCCTATTTTCCTGATATATTAAACATACGAGAGTTAAAAAAATAATGTTTTTGTAATATCAAATTATAATATTAAATGAATTATTAACTGAACAACCCATTATTTACTAATGTGATTACTACATACTTTAGTAAAGCATTTGAACTTAAATAATACATCCTTAAAACAATAATGCATGTAGTAGAATCAATTTTAGCTTGTTATTAGTAACAACAATATTATTTTCTAAACCAAACCCTTGAATTAAGCTTATTTATTAAAAAGTGTAAATTTATTGAAATAAAAAATAGCTTCCATATTCTTGGAAGCTATTTGCTAATTAGTAGCGGGAGCAGGACTCGAACCTGCGACCTTCGGGTTATGAGCCCGACGAGCTACCTACTGCTCTATCCCGCGATTTGCGGTTGCAAATATACATTCTTTTCTTCATTATATCCAAATAAAAAAACATTTATTTTTTATTTTTTTCTTAAAACACTCTATAACAAGCTTATAAAAATCAACAATTCTTACCTAAAACAACTTATCTTTGCATCATGATACATAAAGCAGGATTTGTAAATATTATTGGAAACCCAAATGTTGGGAAATCAACCTTAATGAATGCCCTAGTTGGAGAAAAACTATCTATCATTACTTCAAAAGCACAAACTACTAGACATCGTATTTTAGGTATTGTGAATAATGAGGACTATCAAATAATTTTTTCTGATACTCCAGGAATTATTAAGCCTGCTTATGAGTTACAAGAATCTATGATGGATTTTGTAAAATCTGCTTTTGATGATGCTGATGTACTTATTTACATGGTAGAAGTGGGGGAAAAAGAATTAAAAAATGAAGCCTTCTTCAATAAGATAATTCATAGCAAGATTCCTGTAATTTTACTATTAAATAAAGTTGACAAATCTACTCAAGAAGAAGTTGAAACTAAAATTGAGTATTGGAAAAAGAAAGTTCCTAACTCTTTTATCTATGTAATTTCTGCACTAGAAAAGTTTAATGTCGATAGTGTTTTTTACAAGATAATTGAACTTTTACCTGAGGCTCCACCTTTTTACCCAAAAGACCAATTAACAGATAAACCAGAACGCTTTTTTGTTAATGAAAAAATACGTGAAAAGATTCTACAACATTACAAAAAGGAAATCCCTTATTCTGTAGAAGTAGAAACCGAAAGCTTTATTGAAGAAGACAACATTATAAAAATTCGTTCTGTTATTATGGTTGAGCGTGAAACCCAAAAAGGAATAATTATTGGTCATAAAGGAAGTGCTATTAAGCGTGTTGGTACTGAAGCACGTAAAGACCTTCAACAATTTTTCGACAAGAAAGTTTTTTTAGAGTTATATGTAAAAATAAATAAAAACTGGCGTTCTAATGAACGACAATTAAAACGATTTGGGTACAAAGATTAACCCCTTTTTATTGTTCGTAGCAACTCTTTGGTATATTCTTTTAGTTCATCCATTTGTTTTTTTCCAGTAGATTTTCCTAAACTACCAATCAAATAAAGTGATATCCAAACAATAGGTAACACTACCAGCATTACTATAGGTAACATAGTTGTTTTTTTTAACGACCAATTGCTATAAGTTATAACAGCAAAAATCAAAAACGCAGTACCTACTAAAAAATGCAAAAACATAAAAAAGGTCCATACTTGAGGTTTAGGCCCAAATAACCCTTTTACACGTGAAGTTTCTTTAGAAACTTCTTCTATTTCAATATGCAATTGAGGAGACCATAAATGCGATTCCCTTTCTGGCACATCAACCACTACATGATTATCTACAACCTTCATCTTGTACTTAGAAGCATCGTTTAAACGCTTCTTTATTTCTTCTAATAAAACCTGAGAGTTTATTTCATATTCTAATTGAAAACGAGGTTTTAAAAAAATCTGATTGTATAATTTATCATCCATTAAAATAACATATTAAGTGCCAACAATATAACAAAAACTATATACTCTCTAAAATTCATTACAAATCATCCACTAAATTGTATCTTTGCACAAATTTTTTGCAAAATGAGTATTATTGCGATTGTAGGAAGACCAAATGTAGGTAAATCCACTTTATTTAACCGACTAGTAAAACGCCGTGAAGCTATTGTTGATTCTGTTAGCGGAGTAACAAGAGATCGTCACTATGGAAAATCTGAATGGAACGGAAAAGAATTTTCTGTAATCGATACAGGTGGTTACATTGTTGGTTCTGATGATATTTTTGAAGGAGAAATACGTAAACAAGTTCAGTTAGCTATTGACGAAGCTGATATTATTGTTTTTGTAGTTGATGTTGAGCAAGGTATTACACCTATGGATGCCGAAGTTGCCAAAATTTTACGCCAAGTTGAAAAACCGCTATTTATGGCAGTTAATAAGGTTGATAATGCAATGCGTGACGCCGATGCTGTAGAGTTTTACAACCTTGGTTTAGGAGATTACTATACTATCTCTTCCATTAATGGAAGTGGAACAGGAGAGTTACTAGATGCCATAGCACAAGAAATTCCTAAGCCTGATGAGAATGAAGACAAAGAAGATGAATTACCTCGTTTTGCCGTTGTTGGGCGCCCGAATGCAGGAAAATCATCATTCATCAACGCTCTAATTGGGGAAGACAGAAATATTGTAACCAATATTGCTGGAACTACTCGAGATTCTATCGATACAAAATATAATCGTTTTGGGTTTGAATTCAACTTAGTTGACACGGCTGGAATTAGAAAGAAATCGAAAGTAAAAGAAGATTTAGAGTTCTACTCAGTAATGAGAGCTGTTCGTGCAGTTGAACATTGTGATGTCGCTATATTGGTTATTGATGCTACTCGTGATTTTGAAGGACAAGACGAAAAAATATTTTGGTTAGCAGAGAAAAACCGAAAAGGGGTTATTATTTTAGTAAACAAATGGGATTTGGTTGAAAAAGAGACCAATACTATGCGTGATTTTGAAGCCAAAGTTCGTCAAGCAATTGCTCCTTTTACTGATGTTCCAATCGTATTTATTTCTGCATTAACTAAACAGCGTATTTTTAAAGCTATTGAAACTGCTGTTGACGTTTTTGAAAACAGAAAACGCCGTATTCAAACGAGTAAGCTAAACGAAACAATGTTAGAGATTATGGAGCATAATCCGCCTCCAGCAACAAAAGGTAAATTCATAAAGATAAAGTACTGTATGCAATTACCAACGCATACACCTCAATTTGCTTTCTTTGCTAATTTACCTCAATATATTAGAGATCCTTATAAGCGTTATATTGAAAATCAATTACGTGAACATTATAACTTTAATGGAGTGCCAATTAGTATTTATTTCAGGCAGAAATAAGTTTAACAATATTTTACTATTAAAAAGTAGTTTTTTCCCTTTATTTGTAGCACATTGAAAATCATATTGCTATAACATAATGAAAAAACTATTTTTTATTTTTACCCTACTACTTACTAATTCAATTTTTGCTCAATCATATCCGTTTAAAATCACTGGTACGATTAACTCAGAAAAAGATAAAACTACCATAGAAGCTGCTACAGTTCATTTAGAAAAAGTAAAAGACAGCGCTATTGTAACGTACACTATTTCTAACAACAAAGGAAAATTTTCTTTAGAAGGAAAATCTTTTAATAAAGATGTAAAACTTTTTATTTCTTATGTTGGAATGGATAGCTACTCAAAATCAATTCAACTAGATAAAACCTCCAGTCTTAACTTAGGTACTATATTCTTAAAAGAAGAAAGCAACCTACTGGGCGAAGTAGTTATTCAATCAAGGGCTCCTATAACCATAAAAAAAGATACCTTAGAGTTTAATGTAAAATCTTTTAAGACTAAAAAAGACGCTAATGTTGAAGACCTTTTAAAAAAGCTCCCTGGTGTTCAAGTTGATGAAGATGGAAAAATTACTGTAAACGGAAAAGAAGTTAATAAAATACTGGTTAATGGTAAACCTTTCTTTGGAAACGATCCTAGCATTACCACTAAAAATTTAACGAAAGATATTATTGAAAAAGTTCAGATTACTGATACTAAATCTAAATCTGAAGCTTTTACTGGAGAAAAAGGAGATGCCAACAATAAAACCATAAACCTAACCATTAAAAAAGAAAACAATAAAGGGTGGTTTGGTAGAGTATCTGGTGGTACAGGAACTGACAAACGCTTTGAAGGAGCTGCCATGGTTAATCGTTTTGATAATAATCAACGGTTTAGTATATTGGCTAGTACCAACAACATTAATTCTCCAGGATTTAGCTTTGGTGAAATTCAAAAAATGTTTGGAGGTGGCGGTAATGTTTGGATAAACAGAAACGGTGGTTTTAGTATCAACGGAAGACGTTTTGGTGGTGGTAGTGGTATTATAAAATCAAAAACAGCTGGAGCAACTTATGCTGATAAATACGGGAAAGGTTTTGATGTGAATGCCAACTATTTTTACTCTGGAAGTACTTCTAACAACGAATCGAAAAGTAATAGAGAATATACACTTCCAGACAGGAGATATTTCTCTTATTCAACTACCACTTCTGATGATGAGAACCATAATCATAGTTTTGACACTGATTTTGACATTGAAATAGACTCTACGTTTTTAATCAATATTAAACCCAGCTTTATTGTTAATGAAAGAGAAGGAAGTAGCCGCAGACAGGAAGAGTCTTTAGATGAAGACAATATACTTACTAATAACTATGTAAGTTCTGCATACTCTAAATCTTTAGCAAACAATTTTCAAAACAGGTTAGATATCACCAAAAAACTAGGAGCTAAAGGTTCTTTTATCAAAGCTACTATAACCAACCGTATTGATAAAGCAGATACTGAGGAAATTAACAAGTCTACCATTGAAGTTTTTGGAAACAATCCTAGTACTGAAAATAGAGATCAAAAAAGCACTATTGATAACAATTTAATGGGGCTTACTACTCGATTAGTTTATCGTTTTCCTTTAGTTACTAAAAAACTCTTTTTAGATACCAAATACCGTTATCAGCGTGATGAACGTGAAAACAAAGAAAATACTTTTGATTTTAACAACACAACGCTACAATACAGTGATTTTAACACAGACCTAAGCTCTGATTTCACCTATAACGACATTACTAAGACTCCATCATTAGAATTGGTATACAGGACTAAAAAATGGCGTTTAAACTTTCAAACTGGTTTTGTCAATAGAACATTAGAGAATAATGACAAGTTACGTCCTGAATTAAGCTTACAAAAAGAGTATAACAATTTGGATTTAGATGCTAGTTTCAGATATCAATTTGACTCAAAGGCTTCTATTTATTTTGACTATAATTTAAGTAACAACTCTCCTAACATTAGTCAAATTCAACCTTTTTCTGATGTTACCAATCCATCAAATATTGTTACAGGTAATCCAAACTTAAAGCCTACACAAAATCATAGAGTATATATGAATTTCAATAAATTCAACTGGCAAGCTCGCACAGGATTTTGGTTTTATGCAAATGGTACACTTTATAAAAACCAAGTAATTACCAACACCTCTATTAGTGATGACTTAGTTAGAACTACTACCTATGAAAATACAGATGGTGGTTATGATATTTGGGGAGGTGCTAGCTATAGTAAAAAAATAAAGCTAGATTCTATTACTAGTATTAACCTTAGAGCTCGTACAAATATAAGCGCCAATAAGAACTTTAATATTTTAAATAATGTAAAAGAAGGGGCTAAAACCACATCTTTACGACCTAACTTTAGAGTTACGTTAGACTGGAATAAATTAGCAATGATAGAAACGAGTTACGAAATTTCATTTTCTAATACAAAATACGATATAAATAACAATCAAAATCAAAACTTTACCAGACACTCTATTAATATAAGAACAAAAACAAACGTTCCAAAAAAATTAGAGTGGAGAAATGATATCCGATACACATACAACCCGAATGTAATTGGTTTTAATAAAGCTGCTTGGTTTTGGAATGCTACTTTAGTCTATTCTGTACTAAAAGACCAAGGTAGTATTAGCTTAAAATCTTACGATTTATTGAATCAAAACACCAATGCGCAGCGTAGAGCTACCTCTAACTATATTGAAGACTCTGAAAGCACCGTGCTACAACAATACTTTATGTTAGGTTTTAGCTGGAAATTTAATAGTTTAGGAAAAAAAGGAAAAATTAGAGATCATAATTTCCACTTTTAATTTTCTTTAAAAAACAGCAAAACTCTTATCTAAACTGATAAGAGTTTTCTTTTTTTTATTGAAGTGATAAAAACCTGAAGAAAAAAAGGTTTATTAATGTACTAGTAACATAATTTGTATTCATGTGTCTGAGTTATTGCAGTACCCCCTTGAAATAATTTCAAGAGTATTAAGAAGTTTCTAACTTACTCTATGCATTTTCATTATAAAAACTATTCCTGAATTATAAACTCACTTCTTCTATTTTCTTGGTGTTCTTCTTCACTACAAAAAACATCATTTTCACATTTATTTACTAATTGAGTTTCTCCATATCCCCGTGATTTTAATCGGCTTTTATCAATACCTCGATTTATAATATATGCTTCTGAAGACCTAGCCCTACTATCAGATAATGCTAAATTATAAGCATCATTTCCTCGACTATCAGTATGAGACCTAATATCTATTTTCATTTCAGGGTGTTTTTTCATAACCGCTACTATTTTCTCCAATTCAACTGCAGCATCAGGTCTAATGTTTGACTTATCAAAATCAAAATAAATAATAATATTTAGTAATTTAGCAATATCATCTCCAGGCACCACCACTTTTTTATGAGGAGTCAACTCTAAATTATGTTCACGTTCATTCTCACCTGCTTTAGAAAACACATCATCTCCATCAAAGCCTAGCTTAGTTGCCTTAATAATATAGTTCTTGTTGATATCTACTTCATAGTCATAATATCCTTGTTCATTTGTTTGTATCGTGGTTATTACCTTATTGTTTACATCTGTTATGGTTATAGTTGTGTTAGGCATAAGCTCTTTAGTATGACGGTTAGTTACAACTCCATAAATTTTGCTTTTAAACAAATCGTTAATATCCTTGGTTTCTACAAAACTATAAATATCGTCATGACCTAATCCATTAGGTCTATTAGAACTAATGTATCCTTTGTGTTTCTTAATAGCAAAAGAAACATCATCAAAAGCAGAATTTATAGGAGTCCCAACATTTAAAGGGCTTCCAAAGCTATCTTCATAGATCTTAGAATAAAATACATCGTAACCACCTAGTCCATAATGCCCATCAGAAGAAAAATATAATTCGTTATTTTCTGTTATAAAAGGAAAAGACTCTCTTCCTTCTGTATTTATTCCATTTGCTATAGTTTCAACCTTTCCTAAAGTTCCATTATTATGGATAGGGACATAAAAAATATCTGTTTGCCCTATAGACTCTGGTCTATTAGACACAAAGTACAATCTTGTGTTTTCTTTATTTAGTGCTGGATGCGCTGTAGAAAAATAATCATTATTAATAGATAAATCTTCTATATCCGTCCATTTCCCATTTTTTAAATGAGCGCGGTATATTTTTAACCTTATATATTTAGGATTAGATTTACCATCAGGTGTTTTATTATTCCTTGTAAAGTACATAGTTTTCCCATCTTTAGTAAAAGCTGGGGTAGTTTCGTGGTATTTAGTATTAACACTACCTTTTAATTTAACGGGTTTACCTATAATACTATCACCTTTCATTTTTGCTTCATATAAATCCATAAAAGCTAAACCATCCCATGCACTTATTCTTTTAAACATAGAGATTGTGTCTCTTGTAGAAGCAAAAACAAACTTATTATCAACTATTGTGTTCCCAAAATCGACTCCTGAGGAATTAATTTCTAAGGGTGTTAAATGATACCTCCCAGAAGCTTTTAAAAGTTGTTCATGAGCATCAAGAGATATTTTTTCATCATTTCTTGTCAGGTTTAAAAATTGTTCATATTTTTCTTTAGCCTTTTGTTGCTCTCCTACTGACAGTAAAGATTGTGAATGTCTTAAGTAGTGAATTGCCTCTAAAGTAGTATTTTCTTTAAACAGTTCGTTATACCATTTTGAAGCTTCTTTATA
The DNA here is from genome assembly GCF_964513795.1 of Tenacibaculum sediminilitoris. Classification (NCBI taxonomy): domain Bacteria; kingdom Pseudomonadati; phylum Bacteroidota; class Flavobacteriia; order Flavobacteriales; family Flavobacteriaceae; genus Tenacibaculum; species Tenacibaculum sediminilitoris. Next base: position 47,926 of record NZ_CAZEQR010000008.1, read on the forward strand.
ATTCGCATTAAAATAATACACATTTCCTAAGCGTTCAAAAAGTTCTGCTGATCTATAACCTGATTCCGCCACTTTTTTATAAATATCTATCGCATCTATAAACGCTGCTTGACTATATTTTTCATTTCCCTTTTTAACTTTGTTTTCTTGTGAAAAACTAGACCAGCTAAAAAGAAACATTATTACCAACAAAAAAAGTAGTTTTTTATCTAACATGTTATTGTTTATTGTATTAAAAGAACCTTGGATTGACTGTTGATCTTACTTTAGTAAAAAATTCAAATCTTAAAAATATTTCGTGTGATCCAGAGTTATAATTTCCTAACTCAGTTGTATCATAGTCATAAGCATAACCTATCATCAATTTATCACTTGCCTGTAATGCTACTAAACCGCTAATAGCTGCATCAAACCTATAAGCTGCTCCTAAGGTAAATTTTTCATTAAACAAAAAGTTTGCCGATACATCAATAGCTAAAGGAGATTCTGTTATCGCTTTTACTAATAATGCAGGTTTAAATTTAACTGACTCACTTAATTCAAACACATACCCTCCCATAAGATAAGCGTGCATTTCTTCTGTAACTTCTGTAACTTGGTTGTCATCATAATGACTAGTTCTCAACAAGTTAGGAGATGATAAACCAATGTACCAGGTATTGTCATTATACCAATAAAACCCTACCCCAACCATTGGCGAAGTTCTGCTATTAATATTATTTCTAAAATCTGGGTCGTTAGGATCATTAATAGCTAACTTATCATAGTTTACATCTAATATATTAAGCCCTCCTTTTAATCCAAAAGACAGTTTTGTTTTTTCAGAAGTTTGTATTGTATAAGAAAAGTCAATTGCAATATTGTTTTCAATTGAAGGCCCTATTTCATCTCTAATGAATGCCATTCCTAAGCCTATTCCTTTGTTACCTATAGGAGAATTCAATGAGAAACTAAAAGTTCTAGGAGCGCCTTCTAACCCAACCCATTGGGTACGATGCAAGCCATTTAAAGACAACATACCACGACTACCAGCATAAGCAGGGTTTATTACTTGTGTATTATACATGTATTGAGTGTATTGTGAGTCTTGTTGTGCATGACAATACCCAAAACTTAAAACATATACCAATAGCCAAATATATTTTGTTTGATAGCTTTTTATATTTGTTTCCTTATTCATGCCTAATGCTTATTTTTTATCACTTGTTAAATATAAATACCCTGTTGTTTTATACGATTTTGTTTCGTTATCACCAAAAGGATAATCAAGTTCCAAAATATAATAGTAGGTTCCTGTTGGTAATTTGTTGTCTTCATTAATTGTTAAACGGCCATCAGAATAACCTCTAAAAACATTATTTCCAACCCCATAGTTATCTGCTTCATAAACTTTAACTCCCCAACGGTTAAATATTTTAACTCTAAGGTTTTGTACACAACTATCATCTAGGTTATCAATTAAAAAGTAATCATTTTTTCCATCTCCGTTAGCTGATACAGCATTAAATATGGTTAACCCACAAGGTGAAACACTCACATCTAATACCCTAGCCAAAGTATAAATACCATAACCTGAAACTATGCTTGTTACGGTTTTATTATCTACATCAACAATACCTCCTTCATCTACCCATTGGTTGTTTAGCTCATCCCATCTTACAATTCTAATAGTATTTTCTTGAGGGGGTGCATAAATTTGTGCAGGGGTGGTTTCTTCTCTCCAAGAAAGGGTAACTACTACATCTGAAGTACCAAAAGTTCTATTTAACACCCAATATTCTGTATTATCAATAAATTCAATATGAGCTTCTTTTTGATTATGAGGATATATGTTATTGGAATTCTCGAACGTATATTTTCCATCAAACCCATCTGACTCCAATTCTGGAGCACTAATAGCTGTATACCTGTAATAACCTCCATCTCCAATTGGATAACTAAACTCAACATTACCTTCTTTTAAAACAACACCATCTGTATGGCTAATATCTGATACGCCAATATGGTAACCATTTTGTTCGTATATGAACAGCCCCTTATAATCGTCGTTATTCACAATACCCCTTTCATAATTACTCTCGTTAGCTATGCTTATCGTGCCATATAGGTGGAATGGATCATCACTAGCTTTATTACTAAATAAGGCATTGTACAAATAACTTCTGTTAGCTCCAGTAATATCTTGATTATTAAACCCTATAAAACGGGTTAAACCGCCATCAAAAAAATCCACAACGCCATTATTATTAAAATTAGCATAGATATAGCTATCACCATCGTTGAAAAATTCGCCTGTGCTGGTATTGTCTAAATCTTCAACCGTAGAAAATATAGTTCCGCTACCAACTACCAATACTCCTGTATTAGTAGTTTGCCCTAGAGCTACACTGCTAATACATATAACGAGTATTGTGTTAATGATTTTTTTTGTCATATTTGTTTATTATTTATTATAAACCTCTACTTTCATTTTTGTCAACATACTTTCAAAGTCACCATTATATCCAGAATAACCAGTAGGGTCATAGTTTGCAATAACACTTCCTGCCCAGGCTGAATAGCGTACTTTAAAAGTATAGGTTCGGAGGTATATGTAAAGCATTGTTTGGAGTTGTGGTATTGATACCAATTTTGTTTTGACCCAGTATAATGTCTATATTCAATACAACTATTACTATAGTTATAAAAACTTTAAATTTCATTTTTGTTCTGTTTTTCGACTGTATTATAATAAAGCCATTATTAAATTAATTTTCTTTTAACAACAAGGTTTCCAAACGTTCTAAACGGGTTTCAAGTTCCTGTATTTTTTTGTCCTTTTTATCTAACAATTTTTGTTGCTCTATAGTATGCAAGTAAAGTTCCTCTACTTTCTCTAACACTTGTACAGATAATTCCGTAGGGTTTATAACATAATCGCCTTTTTCATTTTTAGACAGGGCATCTATTTTAGTAATACCTGGTAAATGGCGGTTTTTATTAATAAAATCTTCAACCTCACTTAATAATTTAAATGAATAAGCCTTGTTTAATTTTGAAGTACCCTCAAAATAATCTTCAAATACATAATCGGCATAAATAGAAGTTGTGGTTAACATCGCGCCATTTATTGCTAACACTACATTAGAGTCGGTTGTGCCCAACATATTGTTGGTTAAAACACCTACTTTACCTGTTTGGTAAATGTTTTGAGTATTTGATGTTGCTTGTGTACCAGTAACCTGATCGAACCAAGGTTCACTAACACTGCTTAAGCCAGCAGCAGCCACAGTTTTTAACACCCCATTGGCATCGGCTACCACCACGTTATCGGTTGCGGTATTACCAGTATATGCTGCCGTATTAATATCGCGAATCTTTACACCATTACTACCTATATCCAGCATTTCAGTAGGTATAGCAGTAGCTTCTGTTCCGGTTATACCTATTCCGGTATAACTATTATATAATACAGTTATAGCATTTTTTAAATTGGCAGTACTACCTACACCAATTTGAAATACGGGTTCTGTTAAAGCTGGCTGATCATCAGCAGGCCTTGGGTTACCCGTGGTTTGAATCGCATTATATTGCCCAATAGCCACTTGAAACCCTGAGGTGGTTTGTAAATCATTTCCTATTAAATAATTTCCCGCACCATTAGCGGTGTTCCTTGCACCAAATAAATAATCTTCGTATAAACCATTTGGTGTGTTATTGACCACATTATCCATCCCAAAAATAAATGCTCTACCTGAATTTGTTGCATTTCTAAGCCCAGCTACGAAGCTCCAGTTACCTTGATTTGAAGAAGTTCCAACTTGGTTACCATTACCAAATACAGCGGAACCCGTACCCCACAATTTATTGGCATGCCCCATGACAAAAGAATATGCTCCTGCAGCTTCGTTATTAGAAAATGCTCCACCAGCAGCAAAACCAGCACCAGAACCTAATGCAACAGCATTATTTCCTGAAGCAATATTCCCAAATCCAGCAGCAAAACTATTAACTCCAGTTGCTTGGTTGTTTTCACCAAAAACGGCAGAATTAGCCCCTACAGTTCCAGTGTGTCCTGTCCCACCATGTACGACACCCTCTACATCTAGGGATGTGCCTGCTAGGTTATCTATTTTTTGTACAGCTACATTTCCCATTTGGTAAATATTTTGGGTGTTAAGCGTTGCTTCTGTATCGGTAGCTTGATCAAACCAAGGCTCAGTAAAGGTTGTTGCATCTATAAACGAACCGCCATCAACCCCCACTTGTACCAAGTTATTTGCATCGGCACTTACTATCTCTGCTGTACTGATACCTCCATCTTCATCTGTATAGGTTATCGCACCAGTAGTATCATCTTGAACCATGCTCGTTAACGTTTCGTGTTGTGCTATTAAAGCTGCTATATCTAAGGTAGTAGTTATTCCTTCTTCATCTACATAATTAATCGTTCCTGCCGCTACGTCTTGGGAGATGCTTGTTAACGTTTCAAAGTTTGAAATCATTCCACTCAAATCTATAGCGTTTGCTGTTCCATCTTCATCATTATAGGTTAAAACACCTGTCGTAGCATCAAAACTTGCACTGGTTAACGTTTCGTGTTGCGCTATTAAAGCTGCTATATCTAAGGTAGTAGTTGCTCCTCCTTCATCTACATAATTAATCGTTCCTGCCGCTACGTCTTGGGAGATGCTTGTTAACGTTTCAAAGTTTGAAATCATTCCACTCAAATCTATAGCGTTTGCTGTTCCATCTTCATCATTATAGGTTAAAACACCTGTCGTAGCATCAA
>NZ_CAZEQR010000009.1:0-46333 GCF_964513795.1 Tenacibaculum sediminilitoris
CTAACTTCTTAGCTTATCGCTTATCCGTTTGCGGGTGCAAATATAGATACCTTTTTCCATTCAACAAGTGCTTTTTTTGCCTTTTTTTTATAACTTTTTTTAACTCGCTATATTCTAATTATTTACATCTGAAGTTTTTTATTATAACCCCATACTTTACATACTCTTTTACATAACACACCTCTTTTAACTACTATCTTTAACCTTCTAGTAACTTATCCATACTCTATGTAAAGTATGACTGAAGTAAGCTATTCTGAAATATGATTTGATTACTTTTTCTTGCGTTTTCGCTTCTTACGCATCTTCGCAAACATCTCTTTATATTCTGAAACATCTAAATAACCCCTACTTTTTGAAACTATAAATAAGTAATCTTTATTTAATTTTGGCTCTTGATACTCTAACTTCTCTTCTATATATGCTCGCTGTAAGATATCTTCTACTAAATAATCTTCATTTTCGGTTTCAGGTTTATATTCTGATTTCAATGACAACTTAAATAAATTTGCTGTCGTATTGTACCAAAAAGCTTTCCAACCGCTTCTTAATTCTTTTACATTGTCAAAAGCTGTTTTTCCTGTTTGACGATGAATTAACTTTAACAAAATTCTTCCTTCTGTTCTTGTTAACTTCTTTAAGGGTGCTGTTAATTCTTCTTCTAAATATTTCTGAATTCTTTTTATGTATTTTCTTTTTTTGCTTTTTGATTTAACTTTTGCTAATCGTGAGTTTACGCTATCTACTCTTTTTGCTGCTAGAATTGCATAAGGGTATGCTTTAAATACCTTTTTTTTTAGCCAATAATAGTAAAGAATGTCTTTTTTTTCTTTAAACTTATGTTTTGGTAATATTGTAATTTCATTTAGTCTTATCATTAAACTATCTCCTTCTTTAACTAATATATACTCATCGTTAAAGTTTGGTAGCGAATCTTTTATTTGTGCACTTGATATTAAAGTGAATAATATTAGATATAGTGGTAGTATTTTTTTCATTTGATTTTTTATAAACAAAAAGAGTTCCAAATGTATCATTTCTCTTTTAAAACAAAAAAACTCATGATGTATTTCATGAGTTTTATTTATTTTTTGTTTTTTTATTATTCTGCCATAATTGAGGCTGCTATTTTTTTATAGATTCCGTTTTCTAATTTTTCACGGATAGCAGAGAATGCTTCAATTGTTTCGTTTACATCTTCAATTGTATGACGAGCTGTTGGTATTAATCTTAATACTATTAATCCTTTTGGTATTACTGGATAAACTACTATTGAACAGAACACTCCATGGTTTTCTCGTAAGTCATTCACCATTGCCATAGCTTCAGGTATTTCTCCTTTTAAGTATACTGGTGTAATACATGTTTGTGTTGTTCCTAAATCAAAACCTGCTTCACGTAGACCTGATTGTAATGCATTAGTTATCTTCCAAAGGTTTTCTTTTAACTCAGGCATGGTACGAATCATGTCTAAACGTTTTAATGCTCCTTTTACCATTGGCATTGGCAATGATTTCGCAAACATTTGCGATCGCATATTGTATTGTAAGTATTGTACTACATCTTTATCTCCTGCAAAGAAAGCTCCAATACCTGCCATAGATTTAGCAAATGTTGCAAAATATACATCGATTCCATCTTGCACTCCTTGTTCAAACCCTGTTCCTCTTCCTCCGTCTCCTAATGTTCCAAATCCGTGTGCATCATCTACTAATAAGCGGAAATTATATTTTTCTTTTAAAGCTACAATTTCTGCTAAGCGTCCTTGTTCTCCTCGCATACCAAAAACTCCTTCAGAAACTAATAAAATTCCTCCACCCGTTTTTTCTGCCATTTTGGTAGCGCGTTTCAAGTTTTTTTCACAACTTTCTATATCGTTATGACGATATACAAAACGCTTTCCTGCATGCAAACGAACTCCATCAATGATACATGCATGTGTATCCATATCGTATACTATAACGTCATCTTTTGAAACTAATGCGTCAATAGCTGATACCATGCCTTGGTAGCCGAAATTTACTAAATAAGCTGCTTCTTTACCTACAAACTTAGCACATTCTTGCTCTAATTGTTCGTGATATGTTGTATGCCCTGACATCATACGAGCCCCCATTGGATATGCCATTCCATCAGTTGCTGCTGATTCTCCGTCTACTTTTAATACTTCTGGATGGTTTGCTAACCCTAAATAATCATTAATACTCCAAGTAATTACTTTTTTTCCATTGAAAGACATACGGTTGGATATTGGGCCTTCTAACTTAGGAAACACATAATAGCCTTCTGCTTTATCTGCCCATTTTCCTAGAGGTCCTTTATCACCTTTGATTCTTTCAAATAAATCTTTACTCATTTTTACTTTTTGTTTTTATATCCTGCGAAAGTAATCTTTTTTAAGGGTATTTCAAAACAACTTCCTTTTCCTCTTACTTACTTTAATTTTAACACCAAGTCATTTGTATTTACTAACACGCCTGAGTTTAACTGTATTTTATCGATAATTCCTGAATTTATAGCTGTTACTGTAGTTTCCATTTTCATTGCTTCAATAATAAATAAAGGTTGATTTTCTGCAACTTTTTCTCCATTTTTGACTAATACAGAAGATAGCAACCCTTGTAAGGGTGCTCCTATTTCTTTTTTGTTATCTGCATTTGCTTTCACATTTTCAATTTTATTAACTTTTATAGAGTTGTCTTTTATTAACACATTTCTCATTTGTCCGTTAATCTTAAAGTAAACGTTTACATTTCCGTCTTCATCAGGCTCACTTTTTTGCATTAGAGAGATTAACACTCGTTTTCCTTCTTCAATATCTACCATTATTTCCTCTCCTACTTCCATTCCAAACAAGAAGTTTTTAGTAGGTATATTCATTAGGTTTCCGTGTTTTAAGTGACTGTTATAAGCCTCTGTAAAAACTTTAGGGTATAATTTAAATGACAAGAAATCGGTAATTTCTAATGGGCGACCCATTCCTTTTTTAAATTGTTTTTTAAAGTCCTCAAATTCTTTTTCAAAATTGATTGGGGCTAAATGTTCATTGGGCCTATTTGTATATGGTTTTTCATTTTTTAGTATAATTTTTTGAATTTTTTCAGGAAAGCCACCAACAGGTTGCCCTAAATCACCTCTAAAAAAACTAATTACTGACTGAGGAAAAGAAATTGTTTCTCCTTTCTCTAATACATCTTGAATAGTTAAATTATTACTAATCATATATTGAGCCATATCTCCTACAACTTTGGAACTAGGTGTTACTTTTACAATATCTCCAAATAGTTGATTTACTTCTCCGTACATTTTAGTAACTTCAGTAAACTTATTTTCTAGGCCTAAAGCTATGGCTTGTCCTTTTAAATTTGAGTACTGACCTCCAGGTATTTCATGTTTATAAACTTCTCCTGTACCTGATTTTAACCCTGATTCAAATGGATAATAATATCCTCTAACAGCTTCCCAATAATTTGAATATTCTGCTAACTTTTCAGTGTTTATTAAATTTTCTCTTTCATTAAAGCGCAGCATCTCAACCATTGAGTTAAAGTTTGGTTGTGATGTTAATCCTGATAATCCACCTAAAGCGACATCTACCACATCTACTCCTGCTTCGATTGCTTTAAGGTAGGTAGCCGATTGGATCGAAGATGTATCGTGTGTATGTAGATGAATTGGAATATCTACGGTTGATTTTAAGGCTGAAATTAACTCGTAAGCTGCTTGTGGTTTTAATAAGCCAGCCATATCTTTTACTCCTAAAATATGCGCTCCTGCATTTTCGATATCTTTTGCTAATTGTAGGTAGTATTTTAAATTGTATTTTCCTTTATTTGGGTTTAGAATATCTCCTGTATAACAAATGGATGCTTCGGCTAATCCTTGTGTTCTATTTCTTACATGTTTTATACATGGTTCTAGGGATTGCATCCAGTTTAAAGAATCAAATATTCTAAAAACATCTACTCCTGTTTCCCATGATTTTTCTACAAATTTTTCAATTAAGTTATCGGGATATGCAGTATATCCTACTCCGTTAGATCCTCTAATTAACATTTGTAATAGCACGTTCGGCATTGCTTTGCGTAATAAAGCTAGACGCTCCCATGGATTTTCTTGTAAAAACCTCAAACAGACATCAAAAGTTGCTCCTCCCCAAACTTCCATACTAAATATTTCTGGATGATTTTTTGCATAACCTTCTGCTACTTTTAACATATCAGTAGTACGCATACGAGTAGCTAATAAGCTTTGATGTGCATCACGCATCGTGGTATCTGTAAAATGTATTTTTTTTTCATTTTTTAACCATTCTGTAAATTTTGTAGATCCCAATTCAGTTAGTAAATCCTTTGTTCCTTTAGGGTAATTTTCTAAAATTGGAAATTTTGGTACTTTTGGTTGTGTAAATTGATGACTTGGGTTTACTTTTTTTACATCTGGATTTCCATTTACAACTACCTCTCCTAAAAAGTTGATTAATTTATTCGCTCTATTTTTAGGTTCTCTAAATTCAAATAATTTTGGCTCATTCTTTATGAAATTTACAGTTACCTTTCCGTCTCTAAATGTTTGGTGACGAAGTATGTTTTCTAGAAAAGCTATATTTGTTTTTACTCCACGCACTCTAAATTCAGCTAATGCTCTTAACATTTTTCTGCAAGCTCCATCAAATGTTCTACTTCTTGCTGAAACTTTCACTAACATGGAATCGAAAAAAGGTGAAATTTTTACTCCTTGATATATACTTCCTGCATCTAACCGAATACCAAACCCTGAAGCACTTCTGTAAGTAGTTACTGTCCCATAATCTGGTTTAAAATCATTTGCAGGGTCCTCCGTAGTTACTCTACATTGTAGTGCATATCCAGTAACAGTAACTGACTCTTGATTTGGTATTTTTATTTGTTTGTCTTCTAATTTAAATCCTCCAGCAATAAACAGTTGTGTTTTAACTAAGTCTATATTGGTTACCATTTCAGTAACCGTATGTTCTACTTGAATTCGCGGGTTTACTTCTATAAAATATATCGAATTATTATCATCTACTAAAAACTCTACAGTTCCTATATTATTATAGTTTACTGCTTTACATATATCGATTGCATAGTTATATAACTTATTTTTTATTTCTTGAGCTAACTCTATAGAAGGAGCTATTTCTACTACTTTTTGATAGCGACGTTGCACTGAACAGTCTCTTTCATACAGATGTACAATATTTCCATGTGCATCAGCTACTATTTGGACTTCTATATGCTTAGGGTTTTCAATAAATTTTTCTAAAAAAACGGTATCATCTCCAAAAGCGTTTAATGATTCTCTTTTTGCTTCAGGAAAAGCTTTGATTAGCTCTTCTTTTTTTCGAATTACTCGCATACCTCTACCTCCTCCTCCAGAAGCAGCTTTTAACATTACAGGATATCCTATTCTTGAGGCTTGAGATAGCGCTATTTCAATGGTAGCTAAATCATTTTGGCTACTTTGAATAATAGGTATATTATTAGCTACTGCTACTTCTTTTGCTGTAATCTTATCTCCTAGTGCTTTAAGTACAGATACTTTAGGGCCTATGAAAACAATACCATTTTCTTCGCATTTTTTGGCAAATTCAGCGTTTTCAGAAAGAAAACCATATCCTGGGTGAATCGCATCTACATTATTGTTTTTAGCTACTTTTATAATAGCATCAATATCTAAATAAGGTTTTAGTGGCTCATTATCTTCTCCTATTTGATAACATTCATCTGCTTTGTATCTATGTAAAGAATATCTATCTTCATACGTATAAATTCCTACTGTTTTAATTCCTATTTCTACACAGGCTCTAAATACTCTAATAGCTATTTCTCCCCTATTTGCTACTAGTACTTTTTGTATTTTCATTGTGTGTTGTATTTGTTGTTAATATGTTTTTGTTACTATCTAATTAACCTTTCTCCAAATTTAGCTTACATTTTACATATTCATAACCTAAACAGAGTTTTTAGTTACAAAAAATCATTAATTTAACAATTCACCATAACAAGTGTAATAAAAAACCTTTTTATCGTTTTTCTATTGAAAAATTATCATTTTAATATTTTTTCATTGGAACTTTATATATAAAAAACAGTATCTCCACCAGAAATAAAAAAAAAGATGCTTGAATAAGCATCTTTTTTTTTATTTTACTTCTTTTTTTAGGTTAAAGTATTTGAATTTAATTCCTCAATAAATGGTTGTTTATATAGTCTTTTACCTAAGGCTTTATGTATTGCATTTGCAACTGCTCCTCCTGCCGGTGGCAAGCCAGGTTCTCCTAAACCAGTTGGTGATAATTCGTTTTGAACAAAATGCACTTCAACTACTGGTGTGTCTTTGATTCTTATCAACCTATAATTATCAAAGTTTCTAGTTGAAGGTTCTCCTTCTTTGAAGGTTAAGTTTCCATACATAGCATGTCCAATACCATCAATAACTCCTCCCTGAACTTGATTTACTGCTCCAGTAGGGTTTACAACAATACCACAATCTACAGCAGCTACGACCTTTGTTACTACTGGTACTCCGTCTTTTAACTCAACTTCTGCAACTTCAGCTACATGTGAGTTGTGGCTATAATAAGCTGAAAAACCTTGATAAACTCCTTCTTTTGATTTACCCCAATTTCCTTCTTTTACTGCTAATCGAATTGCATCTTGCATTCTTTTTCCTGAATACTGGATTTTTTCATCTTTTGTTTCTTTTACATTTTCTAGTAAGTCTAAACGTAATTGTACCGGATCAACTTCTAGTTCTTGTGCTAATTCATCAAAAAAGGATTGTTCTGCATATCCTAAGAAGTTTGTATAAGGTGCTCTCCAAGCTCCTGTTGTTATATTACTTTTATAATTTGTTGTAGATACTTTGTAGTTAGGGATGCATCCTGCAGGAAAGAAATGCGGAATTAAACCATACATATTATCATTAATAGCTGCTTCTTTTAAATGATATCCTGTAATTTTCCCTTCTTTAATAGCTGCTGCTATTCTGTATTTAATTGCTGGGCGATAAATACCACTTGTTATATCTTCTTCTCTGGTTGAAACCATTTTTATTGGCTTCTTAATTTTATCAGATATTTCAAGAGCTTCATATACAAAATCTCCATATAATCTTCTTCCAAAACCTCCTCCCATTCGAGTCATTTCTACATGAACTTGGCCTAAATCACGACCTAACATTTCAGATGCAACTTGAGCAGCATATTCTGGTGTTTGTACTGGACCTACTAAATGTACTTTATCTGAGGTTATATTTGCATAAAAATTCATTGGTTCCATACAGTTATGAGGTAAGAAAGGTGAATGATATGTACGCTCTATAACTTTGTCCGCTTCTGAAAATGCCTTATTTATATCACCATCTTCTCGTCTAACATCAAATTTATCTCCATCTAATAAACTTAGTAGTTTTTCATCATGAAATTTAGTATCTTCTAACTCTGAAGTTTCTTTCCAAACAGCATTTACTGCTCTTGCTCCTTTAATTGCTGCCCAAGTGTTTTCAGCTAATACAACTACCTTATCTGATTTTGACAGCTTAAACGTCCAGTTATTTTTTTCTGATTCAATAAAATTCCTTGCTTTTTGCCCGATAGTAACTACATCTATCACACCAGATACTTTTTTGGCCTCTGATGCATCAAATGAATCTAATTCTTTTCCAAAAGAAGGTGGTCTTATTACCGCAGCGTACAACATTCCTTCTTCCTTATAATCTAATCCAAATAGCGGTTTTCCTGTAACTATTTTTTCTAAATCAACATTTTTAGCACTTTTGCCAATAATTGAGAATTCTGAAGGTTTCTTTAATATTACATCCTCTGGAACTTCTAAAGTAGCGGCTACTTTTACTACTTCTCCATAACCTAATTTATCTCCATTCTTATTAGTAATTATTCCTTTTGAAGCTGAACAATCAGCTGCATTTACTCCCCATTTTACTGCTGCTGCATTAATTAACATTTTCTTAGTTGTTGCCCCTGTTTGTCTTAAGGCTGTCCAACCTTGACGGATAGACTGACTTCCTCCTGCTAATTGACGTCTATAATTTTTGGTGTCTAACGGAGCTTGTGCTACATATACTTTATCCCATTCAACATCTAGTTCCTCTGCTATAATCATCGGCATCGAGGTTTTTACTCCTTGACCAATCTCTGGGTTTGGGGAGTAAATAGTCACATAGCCTTCATCAGATATTTTTATAAATGCATTAAAGTCATTAAAGTTTAGATTTTCTACATCTATAGATGGTTTTACGTTGGGTTTACAGGCTGTGAATAAATTAAATCCAATCATAATACCTCCACTAGCTAATACAGAGGTTCTTAAAAAGTTTCTTCTGCTAAACGTAAAGTTTTTTTCTTTTGTACTCATGATTGAAAATTTTAAGACATTTTATCTGCTGCTAAAGCAACCGCTTTTTCTATTCTATTATACGAAGCACAACGACATAGGTTTCCTTGCATCGCTTCTCTAATTTCTTCTTTAGTAGGGTTTGGGTTTTCTTTTAGGAGTGAAGCTGCTGTCATTATTTGACCTGCTTGACAGTATCCACACTGAGGTACATCTACTTCTTTCCAGGCTTCTTGGAGTGGATGATTTCCTTCGTTTGACAATCCTTCTATGGTTGTAATTTCTTCGTCACCCAACATAGAAACTTGTAATTGACAACTCCTCATTGCTGTTCCATCTATATGAACAGTGCATGCTCCGCATTGTGCTATTCCACAACCGAACTTAGTTCCTGTCATATTAAGTTCATCACGTAATACCCACAACAATGGTGTATCAGCATCTGCCTTAAAGGACACCGATTTTCCGTTAATTTTTAATGTATAATTTGGCATTTTTGGCTAATTTTTGTTTGTCTTGTGTAAGTTACAAAAAATAGAATATTTAACAAACATCATCACTCCTAAACAATAACATATACATTATCAATTACTTACGCAAAAAAAACTACTTTTTAATAGAAAAAGGTAGCTTTTTGTAATTATATTATTTACGAATCCTGATTATATAATGGTGCTTTGTCCCATATGAATGTTTTGAAAATTCATATCGCTATCTTCTTGATTATAGATATAATCTGCTATAAAATCTCCTACCTTACTAGTTGAAAATGGGTTTTCTGAGTTAATATCTTCAGTGGTGATTCCTAATACTAACGATTTTTCTACTGCTTCTTCTACTGCTTCAGCTTCTTGTACTAAATTTAAGTGCTTTAGTAACATCGCTGCAGATAATATGGACGCCAGTGGATTTGCGATGTCTTTTCCTTTTGCTTGTGGAAAGGATCCATGAATAGGTTCAAACAAAGCATTCTTTTTTCCTACTGAGGCAGAAGCTAATAAACCTATAGATCCTCCTATAACACTTGCTTCGTCTGAAAGTATATCTCCAAAAAGATTTTCTGTTAATACTACATCAAACTGTTTAGGGTTTAAAATAAGTTGCATTGCTGCATTATCAACAAATAAGAAGTCTAATTCTACGTCTTTATATTGTGTTGCTAGTGCTGTTACTGTTTTACGCCACAGTCTTGAAGTTTCTAATACATTCGCTTTATCTACCAACGTTAATTTTTTACGCCTTTTTTGAGCTGCTTGAAAAGCTAAATGTGCCATCCGTTCAATTTCTTCTACGGTATAAGAGCAACCATCAAAAGCATGTTTTCCGTCATCACTTAGTTCTTTAATACCAAAATAAATTCCTCCTGTAAGTTCTCTATATATAGCAATATCGGTTCCTTCAATTCTATCTTTCTTTAAAGGTGAATTATGAATTAAGGCATCATATGCTTTTACAGGACGAACATTACAAAACAGTCCTAATTCTTTTCGTAAACGCAATAATCCTTGTTCTGGACGTACTTTTGCTGTAGGATCATTATCGTATTTTGGATCTCCAATAGCACCAAATAAAATAGCATCACTCTTTTTACACAGTTCAATAGTTTCATCTGGTAACGGGTTTCCTGTTTTATCAATAGCACAGGCGCCCATTAATGTTTCTGTAAATAAGAATGTGTGATCAAACACATTACCAACAGCTCTAAGCACTTTTTTTGCCTGTTCTGTTACTTCTGGCCCTATTCCATCTCCTGGTATTACCGTTATGTTGTACTTCATCTTTTTACTTTTTATTTCATTGTTGCTTCAAAAGCTGTTATTGTATCTTTTTTACTAATTAAAAAATCTATATCGTCGTAACCATTTATCATACACAGTTTTTTATACGGATTGATTTCAAAATCTACGCTACCAATTGGTGTTTTAAGCATTTGGTTTTCTAAATCGACAATTATGGTTGTACTTGGTAATTCTGTTACTTTTTTTAACAACCTTTTTAAGTATTCTTTAGGTATTTGCACGGGTAATATTCCATTGTTAAGTGCATTTCCTTTAAAAATATCAGCAAAAAAACTACTGACTACTACTTTAAATCCGTAACCCGCTAATGCCCATGCTGCATGTTCTCTACTTGAACCACATCCAAAATTATCTCCTGCTATTAAAATACTTCCGCTATAATCTTCATTGTTTAATACAAAGTCTTCGTTTAAACTATTATTTTTTTTATAGCGCCAGTCTCTAAACACATTGTCTCCAAAACCTTCTTTATTGGTTGACTTTAAAAATCGTGCGGGTATAATTTGATCGGTATCTATATTTTCTGTTGGTAATGGTATGGCGGTATCTATTAGTTTAACAAATTTCTCCATTAGTTTAATTGTTTTGTAAAGTCAGTGATTTTTCCTTCAACAGCCGTAGCAGCTGCCATTAACGGACTTGCTAAAATGGTTCTCGCTCCTTGTCCTTGACGTCCTTCAAAGTTTCTATTTGAAGTTGATACACAGTATTCTCCTTCTGGTATTTTATCATCGTTCATTGCCAAGCATGCCGAACATCCTGGTTGTCGTAACTGAAATCCTGCCGCCTCAAAAACTTCTTGTAAGCCTTCTCGCTTTATTTGTTTTGCTACTTGTTGTGAACCTGGTACTAACCATGCATTTACATTCGTTGCTTTTTGCTTTCCTTTTATATAGTCTGCTACGACTCTAAAATCTTCTATTCTAGAGTTGGTACAGCTTCCAATAAACACATAGTTAACTGGTGTATTAATTAATGATGTTCCTTTTTCAAAGTTCATATACTGTAATGACTTTTCAAAGGAAGCATCATTAAATTGGGGAATATTCTCTGATATTTTTATACCCATTCCTGGGTTGGTTCCATAAGTAAGCATTGGTTCTATGTCTTCTGCTTTAAACGAATATTCTTTATCAAATTTTGCATTAGCATCAGTTCTCAATGTTTTCCAATAGGATAATTTTTTATCAAATTCTTCTCCTTTTGGTGCAAATTCACGTCCTTTAACGTATTCAAAAGTAGTTTCATCTGGGGCAATCATACCTCCTCTGGCTCCCATTTCAATACTCATATTGCATACGGTCATACGCCCTTCCATAGACATTTCTTCAAATACATTTCCTGCATATTCACAAAAATATCCTGTACCTGAATTTGTGCCTAATTGTGCTATGATATAAAGAATTACATCTTTTGGTAATACTCCTTTTTTAAGTTTACCGTTTACCGTTACTCGTAAACTCTTAGGTTTTTCTAACAATAGGCATTGACTTGCAAATACTTGGGCTACTTGACTTGTACCAATACCAAAAGCAATAGTACCAAAAGCACCATGTGTTGACGTATGGCTATCTCCACAAACCATAGTCATTCCTGGTTGTGTTATTCCTAATTCAGGAGCCATTACGTGTACAATTCCGTTATATCGGTGCCCTAAACCGTATAAGGTAATGTTGTTTTCTTTACAGTTTTTTGTTAATTGTTCTAGTTGATTTTTTGATAATTCGTCTTTTATTGGTAAATGTTGATTTACGGTTGGTGTATTATGATCGGCCGTTGCTACTGTTTTGTCTGGTCGTGCAATTGGAATGTTACGTTCTTTTAACTCATTAAATGCTTGCGGACTGGTTACTTCGTGAATTAAGTGTTTGTCTATATATAAAATTTGCGGTCCATTTTTAACAGTGTCTACCACATGTGTATCCCATACTTTATCAAATAATGTCTTTCCCATTATGCTATGGCTATTTTTGAAATTTTATTTACTTGTTTCATAATTTGATGGATATCTTCATCAATTACTTCTTTTTGTCTGTCTGCAAATTGTAAGAATGTTTTATAAGCAGTATCTAACTGAATTTTAGTTAACTCATACCCTATTTTTTTTGCACGATACGCCAAAGCTGCTCTTCCGCTTCTTGCTGTTAATACGATAGCACTTTCAGTAACTCCTACATCTGCTGGATTGATGATTTCATAAGTTTCTCGGTTTTTGATAACTCCATCTTGGTGAATTCCTGAGCTATGTGCAAAAGCATTGGCACCTACAATAGCTTTGTTAGGTTGCACAGGCATTCCCATACGTTCACGAACCATTATACTTGTATCGTACAATAATTTGGTGTTGATATCTGTTTGCAGGTTTAAATATGGGTGCTGCTTTAAAATCATTACTACTTCTTCTAGTGCCGTGTTCCCTGCGCGCTCTCCTATTCCGTTAACGGTACATTCTATTTGACGTGCGCCATTGATAGCTCCTGCAATAGAGTTTGCTGTGGCTAAGCCTAAATCGTTATGACAATGGCATGAAATAATTACATTTTCAATGCCTTTTACATGGTCTTTTAAATACTTGATTTTAGCCCCGTATTCTTCAGGTAAACAATACCCAGTGGTATCAGGAATATTCAACACTGTTGCTCCAGATTTTATAGCTTCTTCACAAACTTTGGCTAAAAAAGCATTGTCGGTTCTACCAGCATCTTCTGCATAAAACTCTACATCATCAACAAAATTTTTGGCGTATGAAACAGCTTCTTTTGCTCGTTTAATCACTTCTTCTTTTGAAGCATTAAACTTAAATTGAATATGTGAATCACTTGTACCAATACCTGTATGAATTCTAGGTTTTCTGGCAAATTTTAAAGCATCTGCTGCTACTTCAATATCTTTTTTCACAGCTCTTGTTAATCCACAAACAGAAGCATTTTTAACCAATTTGGCTATTTCTCTTACTGATGTAAAATCTCCTGGACTGGATACAGGAAAACCTGCTTCAATTACATCAACTCCTAAAAAATCGAGTCTTTCTGCAATAACTAGCTTTTGTTGGGTATCTAATTTACATCCTGGGACTTGCTCTCCGTCTCGTAATGTGGTATCGAAAATTTGAATTTTATCGCTTTGCATAAATCTAAATATGATTATCAAAATAAAAACCAAATGTATATATTGGCTTTTCTAGCAAGCTCTATTTTAATGGGCTTATTACGATACCAAAACAACAAAAAACAAAAACAACATACTGATAAACAAAGAGTTATGCGCAAACCAATTACATTCTCCAACCAACAAAATGACGCTTTGTTTGTTTTGATAAAGTCTTTATCGAAGTCAGAAAAGCGACAATTTAATTTATATGTTGGTCGTTTAGGGGGTAATGTAGATGCTAAATTTTTTGCGCTTTTTAAATTACTTGAAAAACAAAAAAGTTACAACGAAAAGGCTATTATTAGTAGTGGTGTAGTGAGTAAACAGCAGTTATCTAACTTAAAAGCTCATTTATACAAGCAAATTCTTATTAGTCTTCGCATGAATCCTGCTCATAAAAATATTAGAATTCAAATACGTGAACAACTAGATTTTGCTACGGTTTTATATCAAAAAGG
This sequence comes from Tenacibaculum sediminilitoris, assembly GCF_964513795.1. Classification (NCBI taxonomy): domain Bacteria; kingdom Pseudomonadati; phylum Bacteroidota; class Flavobacteriia; order Flavobacteriales; family Flavobacteriaceae; genus Tenacibaculum; species Tenacibaculum sediminilitoris. The sequence continues at coordinate 13,786 of NZ_CAZEQR010000009.1, forward strand.
ATTATACAAACAAAGTTTAAAATTGCTAGACAAAGCAAAAAACATGGCGATTGAGAATGAAGAAAAAAATATTGCCTATGAAATTGTTGAACTAGAAAAAGTTATTGAAAGTCAATATATAACACGAAGTATTGACACACGTTCTGATGAGTTAACCATTCAGGCAAAAGAGCTTAGCATGCAAAATGTTGTTGCTAGTAAGTTATCTAATTTGTCGCTACAACTTTACGGAACTTTGTTAAAAAATGGCTATGTTAAAAATGATAAGGAACTTAAAAGAGTTAATACTTATTTTTACTCTAAGCTTCCTGAATATACTTATGAGGATTTAGGTTTTAGAGAAAAACTATGGTTATATAAAGCACATTTATGGCATAGTTTTTTAACACAAGATTTTTTACAGAGCTATAAGTATGCGAATAAGTGGGTAGATTTATTTAAGAATGATGCTAAGAATATTTCTTTGCACCCTGTTTTTTATTTAAAAGGGAAGAATTACTTATTAGAAAGTTTATTTTTTATAAAGCATTATGATAAGTTTAAAGAAGAGCTTTCGGTTTTTGAAGAGGAAATTGAACAAAAAACTATTCCGCAAAATAGCAATACTGAAACGCTTACTTTCCTATACTATTATGCTAATAAATTACACCTTCATTTCTTAGAGGGTAGTTTTGCTAAAGGTGAGTATTTAGTGGCTATTATTAATGATATGATTGATGATTATAAAGATCGTCTTGACAATCATCACATCGTCGTTTTCTACTACAAAATAGCTTGTTTATACTTTGGTATGGGTAAAAATAAAGAGTGTATTTTATACTTAAACAAAATAATTAAACCAAAAAACATTCAGGTTGCAAACGACTTACAGTGTTTTGCCAGGATTCTTTCTTTAATTGCTCATTACGAGTGTGGGTTGGATTATGACTTGGAACGACAGTTTAAAGACACGTATCGTTTTTTGCTAAAAATGGAAAATTTACAAGAGGTTCAAAAAGAGTTTATTTCTACTATTAAAGCTTTGGGTGACGTATATCCTCATCAAATAAAAAAGGAATTAAAAAAAGTACACAGTCGTCTTAAAATTTATGAGAATCACCCATATGAAAAAAGAGCTTTTTTGTACTTAGATATTCTTTCATGGCTTGAAAGTAAAATTGAAAATAAACCTGTGGCTCAAATTATTAAAGAAAAATTTGATTGTTCTAAAAACTGTTAATATTTCATTTTTAAGTGATGGGAATGACATGATAAACACTTCTTATTACAATAGTAAGTCATAATGCGTCACTGGAAATAGGGTGAAATAATTTTTATATTGGATTCTGAATAAACAGATTACTTCGTAGTGCCTTCCTCTTAATGACGTAAGAAGTACTAAAACAAATCTGTCATTTCGACTGAAGGGAGAAATCTCATTAAAGATGAGCTACTCATATTCATAAGATTTCTCACACTTCATTTTAATCGGTTCGAAATGACAGATTTTTTATTAAAATACTGCCTCGGCAATTTTTTTAATGTTGGTTGACCTCCCCATTGAGTAATAATGCAAAATTGGCACGCCTTTTTGAAGTAATTCTTTACTTTGTGCAATGCACCATTCTATTCCTACTTGTCGTACTTCAGCATTTTCTTTGCAGTTCACTACTTCTTTTACCAAAGCATCTGGTAAATCTACTTTAAATCGGTGTGGTATTAAATTTAATTGTTTTTTGGTTGAAATAGGCTTTAACCCTGGAATAATAGGAACTGTAATACCTTCTATTCTACATTTATCAACAAATTCAAAGTATTTTTCATTGTCAAAAAACATTTGTGTTACCACGTAATTTGCGCCGTTTTTAATTTTCTTTTTTAAGAAATGAATATCAGAATCTAAACTTGGTGCTTCCATGTGCTTCTCAGGATATCCAGCTACTCCAATACAAAAATCAGTTTTTGATGAGTTTTGCAAGTCATCATCCAAATACCTCCCTTTGTTTAAGTTTTCTATTTGTGTAACCAATTCACTTGCATAGGCATGTCCTTCTTTTTCAGGTTTAAAATAGGTTTCACTTTTTACTGCATCACCACGCAATGCAACTACATTATCAATCCCTAAAAAATCGAGGTCAATTAAAAAATTCTCGGTATCTTCTTTGGTAAAACCTCCACATAAAATATGTGGAATAGCGTCTACCTGATATTTATTTTGAATCGCCGCACAAATACCAACAGTACCTGGGCGTTTTTTTACCACTTGTTTTTTTAACAATCCCTCACCCAATTCTTTATATACGTATTCCTCACGATGGTAAGTTACGTCTATAAAAGGAGGTTTGAACTCCATTAACGGATCAATATTTTTAAATATTGACTCAATTGTATCTCCCTTTAACGGAGGTAGTATTTCAAATGAAAACAACGAAGTTCCATTTGCTTTCTCTAAGTGTTGTGTTACCTTCATAAGTATGGCTTATAAAGGCGTATTTAATTATACCAATGAAGCTGCGAATAACGATATTGCTGCCATTACTAATAATTGAATTGCAAATCGAATCTCTAAATTATATTTTTTCATCTGTTTAATTTTGTTGATTTTTATACTGCAATATTACTAGCCTTTTGTAGTTTTTTGTTTACCTAACTTATAAGTTATTGTTAATTAAATACGCTCTTTTATTTGTTTATTTTAAATTATTATTAATTGTCTGATATATTTGGATGTAACCATTTCCTAGCTTTTTCTAAGGAAATGTTTTTTCTTTCCGCGTAATCTCTTACTTGATCGTCTGTTATTTTACCTAAACCAAAATAGGCAGCTTCGCTATTGGCAAAATAATATCCTGAAACTGCTGCCGCAGGCCACATGGCTAAACTTTCTGTGAGTGTTACCCCAATAGCAGATTCTACTTGTAACAACTTCCAAATCGTTTCTTTTTCTAAGTGATCTGGACAAGCTGGATATCCAGGTGCTGGACGAATTCCTTTGTATGCTTCTTTTATCAATTCATTATTGGTTAAGTTTTCTTCTGAAGCATATCCCCAATGTTTTGTTCTTACTCTATGATGCAAATACTCGGCAAAAGCTTCGGCAAAACGATCGGCAATTGCCTGTGCCATAATAGCACTGTAATCGTCGTGATTTTCTTTGTATCGTAATGCTAATTCATCTGCACCAAAAATGGCCGTACAAAAGGCACCTATATAATCTGTTCTTTCTGTTTCTTCTGGGGCAATAAAATCTGCTAAGGCAAAACTAGGTTTCCCTTCACGCTTTTTTAATTGCTGACGTAACGTTCTAAATACAGCTACTTCTTTTCCTTTCTTTTGTACAGAAATATCATCATCATTTATAGAGTTTGCTTCAAAAAGCCCAAAAACAGCTTTGGGTTTCAAGGCTTGATCTTCTATAATTTGTTGCAACATTTCTTGTGCATCTTTATATAAATTAGTTGCCTCTTCCCCTACTACTTTGTCTTCTAAAATTGCTGGATATTTCCCATGTAAATCCCATGAACGGAAAAACGGACTCCAGTCAAAATACGGTACCAAATCTTTTAAACTTACTTGTTCTAGTTTTTGTACGCCTAGTTCTTTGGGTTTGGTGATATTAGTAGCGTTCCAATCTATTTTGAATTTTCGTTCTCTTGCTTCTTCAATAGGTATATAATGCTTTTGCTTACCTCGTTTTAAGAATTTATCACGAAAATCTTCATAGTCTTTCTTTAATTTGGTTACATATTCATTGGAGGTTTCTTTGTTTAATAAATCCCCTACTACCGTTACTGCTCTTGAAGCATCGTTTACGTGTACTACAGCGTTTTTATACTGCGTGTCTATTTTAACAGCAGTATGCGCTTTCGAGGTTGTTGCTCCACCAATTAATAATGGAATTTGCAAGTTTTGACGCTCCATTTCTTTCGCTAAATACACCATTTCATCTAACGAAGGTGTTATCAATCCGCTTAAACCAATGGCATCTACCTTTTCATTTTTAGCAGTTTCAATAATTTTCTCTGGCGGAACCATTACTCCTAAATCTACTATTTCGTAGTTATTACAACCTAAAACAACAGATACTATATTTTTGCCAATATCATGTACATCTCCTTTTACAGTTGCCATGAGTATTTTTCCTATAGCTTGTTGTTCTTCACTTTTGTCTGCTTCTATATAGGGGTTTAAATAGGCAACTGCTTTTTTCATTACTCGAGCAGATTTCACTACCTGGGGTAAAAACATTTTTCCTTCTCCAAACAAATCTCCAACCACGTTCATCCCTGTCATTAAGTGTCCCTCAATAACATGTAATGGTTTTGCTACACTTAAACGTGCTTCTTCTGCATCTTCTTCAATAAAAACATCTATTCCTTTTACTAATGAATGTGTAATACGTTCTTGTAGTGGTAAACTTCTCCATTCTAAAACCTTCTCACTACTTTCTTTTTTATTCCCTTTTACCGTTTCAGCAAACTCTAGTAAGCGTTCGGTAGCATCATCTCTTCTATCTAAAACAACATCTTCAATATGTTCTAATAAATCTTCAGGAATATCGTCGTATACTTCCAACATCGTTGGGTTTACAATTCCTATATTCATTCCTGCTTTGATGGCATAGTATAAAAACACCGAGTGCATGGCTTCACGAACAGTATTGTTTCCTCTGAAAGAGAACGATACGTTACTTACTCCGCCGCTTACACTAACATGTGGTAAGTTTTCGCGTACCCATCGGGTAGCTTCAATAAAATCAAGTGCATTTCTTCTGTGCTCTTCCATTCCTGTTGCTACTGGAAAGATGTTTAAATCGAAAATGATATCTTCTGGTGGAAAACCAACAGTGTCTACTAATACCCTATACGAACGCTCTGCTATTTCAATTCTTCGTTCGTAGGTATCTGCTTGTCCTAATTCATCAAAAGCCATGATAATTACTGCGGCTCCGTATCGTTTAATTTGCGTGGCTTCCCAAATAAACTTTTCTTCTCCTTCTTTTAAAGAAATAGAATTTACTACTGATTTTCCTTGTACTACCTGTAATCCTGCTTCAATAATTTCCCATTTAGAGCTATCAATCATAATAGGGACTCTAGCAATATCTGGTTCAGATGCTATTAGGTTTAAAAAACGTACCATGGCTTCTTTTCCTTCAATCAAACCATCGTCCATGTTAATATCTATAATTTGTGCCCCACCATCTACTTGATGACGCGCAATTGCCAAGGCTTCATCAAATTTTTCTTCTTTTATCAATCGGAGAAATTTACGTGATCCTGCCACATTAGTTCGCTCACCTACATTGATAAAATTACTTTCTGGGGTAACAATTAATGGTTCTAAACCAGATAACTTCATATTTCGTCTTTCTTCACTCATCTACTAACTATTTTGTGCTACTGAAACAAACTCAGCGTGACGTGGTTTGTACTTTGCTGCTACTTCTGCTATTGCTGAAATATGTTTTGGTGTGGTACCACAGCATCCCCCTACAATATTGATTAAATTTTTCTTTAAGTATTCTTCTATCTGCTCTGCTGTTTCTTCTGGGGTTTCGTCATATTCTCCAAAGGCATTGGGTAATCCTGCATTGGGATGTGCCGAAATAGCAAATTCTGTTTTAGAGGCTATTGCCTCTAAATGAGGTTGTAATAAGTTGGCTCCTAAAGCGCAATTAAACCCTACGGATAGTAACGGAATATGTGATATTGAAATTAAAAAAGCTTCAGCTGTTTGTCCTGACAAGGTTCTTCCTGAAGCATCGGTAATTGTTCCAGAAATCATGATAGGAATTTTTATATTTCGTTCTGCTTTTACTTCTTCTATTGCAAACAAAGCTGCTTTTGCGTTTAGAGTATCGAATACGGTTTCTACTAACAAAATATCAGCTCCTCCCTCTATCAGTGCTTCTACTTGTTGTTTGTAGGCAATACGTAACTCATCAAAGGTTACGGCTCTGTATCCTGGATCGTTAACATCGGGAGACATGCTTGCGGTACGGTTTGTTGGGCCTATTGAACCTGCTACAAATCGAGGTTTATGAGGTTCTTTAGCTGTAAATTCGTCAGCTGCTTCTTTAGCTATTCTCGCTGATTCATAATTTAGCTCATATACCAAATCTTCCATTTGATAATCGGCCATAGCAATGGTCGTTCCAGAAAATGTGTTGGTTTCTACAATATCCGCTCCAGCAGCAAAGTATTTTCTATGTATTTCTTTTACAGCTTCGGGCTGTGTAATGGATAACAAATCGTTGTTTCCTTGTAACGGAGTTGAGTAGTCTTTAAAGCGTTCTCCACGAAAATCTTCTTCCGAAAATTTATATTCCTGAAGCATAGTCCCCATAGCGCCATCAAGCACGAGAATTCTTTTTTGTATTTCTTGATAAATGTTTGACATTCCTGATATTTAGTGTAATGTTATCAGGAAAAGAGGAAGTAAAATTCTTTTCGTTATCTCCCTGCGAATGCAGTAGAATGTAGCACCTTCTTTGTTTACACAAAGGGTTGCTAAGGTTTCAAAGGGTCTATTCCCTCCACCTTTCTTGATAACATCAATACGTTAATGAACGAGGCAAAGTTATAGTATTATTTTTATTTACCCAATTTTTATTTTAATAATTAAATTGATAAGTAAAAAAAAACATTTGTGCTATTAGGCAACAACATAATTTTATTTTATATCAGGTGTTTGAAACAAGAAGAATAAAATTATTAAGATACTTTATACAAGGATAAACTGATTAATTATTATGGAATTTCTAATAGCCTATTTTTTAAGGATTTTAATACTCACCTAAAGAATTTAGTATTAACACAGCGTTTAATGTTTATAAACTCGATAAGTTCGACCAAGAGGAGCATATGGTTAAAGCTTCTCGTATTTTAGGGAATGAACAATTAGAGTTTATTTTAGGCTACCTATTCGAGGTAATTAGAATTAAGTGGATTAAAAAGCAATATCTAATCCAAATGAAAGAAATAAAAAAATCTCTTGACCTAATGAATGATGAAAAACTAAAAACTGATTTAAAATACTAATTTTAATGATTTGCTAACTTTAAGATGTATAAAAAATTGGCAAAAAGTGCTTAATCGAGAGGTCTGTGTATCTCGTCCTAAAATAAGTTGACACAAAATCGACTTATTTTAAGACGAGACAAATACTCAATAAAAAAAGGAACGGTAACCGTTCCTTTTACTATAAATTTTTAATATTATCAATTAATCGTTTTTTAACCATATTAATGATTCGTTTATTAAACTCACTTTTTTTATGTTGATAAACTTCAAACTCTTCATCAGTAAACATTCCTATAATCAATCCAATAACTTGATTTCTTAAGCTTATATCTTTTGATAAAGATTTATTTACATATTCTTGAAAGCTATCTTTAGTAAGAGTTTTAATAAAGATTTTTTGTTTTTGGTTTGCTATATAATAAACCTTTATTAAAAGTGAATGCTGCAACTTTAGTATAGGTCTGAGGGTTTCATTTTGAAAACGTTCATCAATATTACTTGACGGTATTTTTAAAATTGGACGAATACTCAGCTTACTGTTTTCCATTTAAGTAGCTTACTATATTTTTTTCAATACGACTCAATACATTTTGGGTATCTGCTTTCACAAAGTTTTCTCCTGTGATTTGTTCGTATAGTTCAATGTATCTATTTGAAATTTCAATAACTTTTTCATCCGACATTTCAGGTATTTCTTGTCCTTCTTTTCCTTGAAATCCGTTCTCTATTAACCACTGGCGTACAAACTCTTTTGATAATTGTTTTTGCTTCTCTCCTTTTTCTTGGCGTTCAGCATATCCGTCAGCGTAAAAATAACGAGAAGAATCTGGTGTATGAATTTCATCAATCAATACAATTTCACCTTCTTTTGTTTTTCCGAATTCATATTTGGTATCTACTAAAATCAATCCTCTTTTTGCTGCTAATTCGGTTCCTCTTTGAAATAACTTTCTTGTATAATCTTCTAACACTAAATAGTCTTCTTCAGAAACAATTCCTTTTGCTAAAATATCTTCACGAGAAATATCTTCATCATGTTCTCCATTATCTGCCTTTGTTGATGGTGTAATAATTGGCTCTGGGAATTTATCATTTTCTTTCATTCCTTCTGGCATTGCTACTCCACAAAGCGTTCTCTTTCCTGCTGAATATTCACGAGCTGCATGACCCGATAAATATCCACGGATTACCATTTCTACTTTAAAAGGTTCACATAAATGACCTACTGCTACATTTTCATCTGGATTTGCTAATAACCAATTTGGAACAATATCAACTGTATCGTTCATCATTTTAGTAGCAATTTGGTTTAGAATTTGTCCTTTAAAAGGAATTTGACGTGGTAAGATTACATCGAAAGCAGAAAGTCTATCTGAAGCAATCATTACCAATAAATCATCATTAATGTTGTATACTTCTCTTACTTTTCCTTTATAAACTTCTTTTTGTCCTTGAAACTGGAAGTTTGTTTCGTTAATTGTATTCATTAGTAGATTGTTGTGTTGTTGCCCGCAAATGTAAGTATTCTACTCTTCTTTTTGAATAGTTTTTATTTGTTTTATATTTTCTAAAATAGGTGTTACAGTTACGAATGTATTCCCTTCTTCTACATAAAAAATATAAGCACTATTTTGACCTATTTTTTTGGCTTTTAGTTGAGAATCGTCTTTAAAAACTAACGTAACATTATTCTTAAGCTTACCTTCTGCTAAACGCTTTTTATAATTTATTCCCATTCCTAGTCTAAACCCTAACAATAAAGAAAAAACCATAATAAAAACAGAAACAATAAAGGCAGACTTGTTATCATATTCTTTTCTTTTTGTTTTTTTATTTGCTTCAATTCTCTTTTTCAACCATTTTATTCTCTTTAGTCTTTCTTCTATTTTTACTGAATTTTTAATAAGGAAATACAAAGACATAGAAAATATTACAAGAATTACTGACAATGCCCAATTGTTAGCTAATAATGAAATAGGAGATAAAAGTGTATCTGTGATAGTTATGTATTGTAAATACTCTATGTCTAGATAACGATAAAAAATGGTGTCACTAACTAAGCCTAAAGCAATCAAAAATATATAACCTATAGATAAATATTCTTGAAATCCTAAATTTTTAAACATACTTTACTCCGTTTCTATACTTTTATAAGCTGAGATAATTTTCTTTACTAATCGATGGCGAATTACATCTTTATCATCTAAATACACCTGTGCAATTCCGTCAATATCTTTTAACGCTAATAACGATTCTTTTAATCCAGAAACTTGCCTACGTGGTAAATCTATTTGACCTGGGTCACCTGTAATAATAAACTTTGCATGCATTCCCATACGTGTTAAAAACATCTTCATTTGTGCATGAGTGGTATTTTGTGCTTCATCTAAAATTACAAAAGCATTGTCTAAAGTACGGCCTCGCATAAAAGCTAAAGGCGCTATTTGTATGACTCCTTTTTCTAGATGTGATTCTAGTTTTTCATGCGGAATCATGTCGCGTAAGGCATCATATAAAGGTTGCATATACGGATCTAACTTTTCTTTTAAATCTCCGGGAAGAAATCCTAAGTTTTCACCTGATTCTACTGCAGGTCTTGTTAAAATGATTCGTCTAACTTCTTTTTCTTTTAATGCTTTTACAGCTAAAGCTACTGCGGTATATGTTTTACCTGTACCAGCAGGACCTACGGCGAATAACATGTCGTTTTTTTGCATTAACTCAACCATTTTACGCTGATTAGCAGTTTGTGCTTTAATTAACTTTCCGCTAACACCATGTACTAAAACATCTTTTGTGTTTTCTGATTTACGAATCTCTTCTTCTTTACCTGTTGATGTTAAAATACGTTCAATACTATTCTCATCTAACTTATTATATCTATTAAAGTACTTGATAAGCATCCGCAATCGCTTTTCAAATTCATTTAGTAATTCAGGTTCTCCAAAAATCTTTAATTTATTTCCTCTTGCTACAATTTTTATTTTAGGAAAGAATGTTTTTAACTGAGTAATGGTACTATTTTGTGCACCAAAAAAATCGTTTGGATTAATTTCTGTTAATTCAATTATGCGTTCGTTCAAATGATAAAAGTTTTAATATTATTCACACTAAAAATAATGATTATTTTTATCGAATTACGTAGTTTTGTTTAAAATTTCAGCATAATTTTTCACAAATTAATTAACAAATACTTATTTTAATGTCTCTTATTACATTAACTACTGATTTTGGAACAAAAGACCACTTTGTAGGTGCTGTAAAAGGAGCTATTTATTCTGAGTTACCTGATGCTAAAATTGTGGATATTACGCATGACATTTCTCCTTTTAATATTACAGAAACTGCTTATATTTTAAAAAATGCTTACAAAAGTTTTCCTGATAAAACTATTCACGTAATTGGAGTAGATTCTGAACTCAGTGCTGATAATAAACATATTGCTTTAGAGTTGGATGATCATTATTTTATTTGTCCTGATAACGGATTAATTTCTATGATTGCTTCTGAAATTAAGCCTACAAAAATTGTTGAGATTAATATTCACAATCGTATTGAAAGTAGTTTTCCTGTATTAGATGTATTTGTTCAAGTAGCATCTCATATTTCTAGAGGTGGTAGCTTAAGTGTGATAGGTAGAGAGATTGAAGATTATAAAAAAATTATTGAAATTAAGCCAAAAGTAAACGAACAACAAACTATTATTTCTGGTGGTGTTATTTATATTGACAACTATGGAAATGTAATTACCAACATTAGTAAAAAGCAATTTAATACCATAGGAAAAGGTCGTGGCTATAAAGTAACGGCAAGACGTTATACTTTTTCTAAAATTTATAATCGATATAATGAAATTGTAAATTACTCCGTTACTGATAAAAGACAATATGACGGTGAAAAGTTAGCTATTTTTAACTCGGCTGGGTTTTTAGAAATTGCTATTTATCGAAGTAATTTAGGAACTGTAGGTGGTGCTTCCACTTTACTTGGCTTAGAATATCGTGATACCATTACTGTTGAATTTGAAAATCTTGTTAAACCAGAATTTACCCCTCTAAATTAAATCTATGTTTGTACGAATTGTAAAAATGAGCTTTCAGCCAGAAAAAATTGAAGAATTTTTAAACAACTTTAATTCTAAAAAAGAATTTATACGAAAATTTCCTGGTTGCCGTTTATTAGAGTTGTACAGAGACAAAACAAACCCGAACATATTTTTTACTTATAGTTATTGGGATACTGAGCAAGATTTAGAAAACTACAGAAATTCTGATTTATTTAAAGGCGTTTGGGCACAAACCAAAGTGTTATTTAATGATAAACCTTTTGCTTGGAGTGTAGATAAAGTAGCTTCGCTACCTTAGACGTTAGACAATAGCCTTATAAAAATAACTAACATTATAAACAATTAAACAGTTATACATTGTTACCATTATTAAGAAAAGAATTTAACTCATTTTTTGCCTCTCCCATTGCCTATTTGGTTATTGGGGTATTTTTACTTGTAAATGGCTTATTTTTATGGGTATTTAAAGATAACTTCAACATTTTAAATGCGGGTTTTGCTGATTTAAACAGCTTCTTTTATTTGGCTCCATGGTTATTTTTATTTTTAATCCCTGCCATAACAATGAAAAGTTTTGCAGATGAGTTTAATAGTGGAACTATTGAAATTTTAAAAACCAAACCACTTACCGATTGGCAAATTGTGCTAGGTAAGTTTTTTGCGGCACTTTTACTCGTTATCATCGCATTATTACCTACGTTAACCTATGCATATACCGTATATCAATTAGGAAGTCCTATTGGAAATTTAGACGTAGGTAGTACCATAGGTTCGTATTTAGGATTGTTATTTTTAGCAGCAACTTATACAGCTGTAGGATTATTTACTTCTACACTTTCAAATAATCAGATTGTGGCGTTTATTGTAAGTGTATTCATCACTTTTACTTTGTTCTATGGTTTTGATGCAGTGAGTTCTTCTGTAGGAAACTCAGGATATACCTTACAGCAGTTTGGCATTAATGAACACTTTAAAAGTATTAGTAGAGGTGTAGTAGATACACGCGACCTTATCTACTTTATTAGTGTTACGTTCTTCTTTTTATTCATCACTAAACAACAGTTAAAAAATGAATAAGAAACTACAGCACATCGCATTGGCTCTTATCGGGTTGTTAGTTCTTAACTACGTGGCTAACTCTGTATACAAGCGTTTTGACTTAACACAAGACAAACGTTATACTTTATCAGAAGTAAGTAAGAATCTTATTGATAAAATAGATACTCCACTAACCATTAATGTATTTTTAGAAGGTGATTTTCCTGCCGAGTTTAAGCGTTTACAAATAGAAACACGTCAGTTTTTAGAAGAATTACAAGCTAAAAATGCTAATATCCGTTTTCGATTTATCAATCCAGATAATATTCGTGAACGTTTGGTAAAAAAAGGTATGATACCTAGCCAGTTAACTGTAGAGGAAGACGGGAAATTATCAGAAGCTATTATTTTTCCTTGGGCAGAAGTTACTTATGGTAAGAAGATAGAGTTGGTTTCTTTACTTCCTAATTCAATAGCTAAAACACAAGAAGCACAATTACAAAATGCAGTTGAAAAATTAGAGTATTCATTTGCCAATGCTTTGCATAATATTACTTTAAAGGAAAGACAAAAAATAGCGGTATTAGCTGGTAACGGTGAATTACAAGATGTTTATCTATATAGTTTACTAAGTGAAGTTGTTAAAAAATATCGTTTAGCTAAATTTACGTTAGATAGTGTTACCAATAACCCACAAAAGACTTTAAAAGATTTAAGAACCTACGACTTGGCAATTATAGCAAAGCCTACTGAACGTTTCACTGAAGAGGAAAAGTTTACTATCGATCAATTTATAGCCAACGGTGGTAAAAGCTTATGGATGCTGGATAATAACCAAGCGGATACTGATAGCTTGTACAACGAAGGAAAAATGTTAGCATTTCCTCGTGATTTGAATTTAACAGATTTATTGTTTGGATATCAAGTTCGTGTAAATAACAATCTTATTCAAGATTTATACTCGGCTAAAATTCCGCTAGCTACAGGAAATATGGGAAACCAAGCACAGTTTCAGCACTTAAATTGGTTTTATCACCCACTCGTTAACGGAAATCCGAACCACCCAATTACTAAAAATGTAGCTCCTATTCGTTTTCGCTTTACTACTCAGATAGACACTTTAAAAGGAAACTTGAAAAAAACTCCGTTATTGGTTACTTCAGTATTAACTAAAAAAACAGGAACTCCTAGTTTTATTGAGCTACAAAGTATTGCAAAAGAACCTAAGGAAAATGAATTTGCTTCTGGCCCACAGTTATTGGCTATATTATTAGAAGGCTCTATTCCTTCTGCGTATAAAAACAGGATAAAACCCTTTGATACTCCTGACTTTAAAACTGAGAGTACCAATAATAAAATGATTGTAATTGCTGATGGTGATATAGGAAAAAATCAGATTTTAAAAGGGAAACCGCACGATTTGTCCTTAGATAAATGGACGGGAGAACAGTTTGGTAACAAAGAATTTTTAATTAATGCTATTGATTATCTGTTAGACGATTCTGGATTGATTCAACTACGTAATAAAACCATTCAAATTAACTTATTGGATAAGCAACGTGCTTTTGCTGAAAAACGTTTTTGGCAATTTATCAATATTGGTATTCCATTAGTGTTACTAGCAATATTTGGTTTTGGTTTTAACTACTGGAGGAAAAAGAAATATCAGTAGTTGTCTAGCTATATAAAAATGAAGATTTTATAGTGTTTTGTAAATGGTTAAGTCTAAAAATGACTCTATTAAAATTAAGACTTCCCCTTTAAATATTTATCTAAATCATTTATATCAGGAAGAATTTGGGTTTAATTATAGAAAGAGGTAAAACCTACTTAAATACTCAATAAATCATTGTGCTTAAACTGATAATTCAATGCTTTTTGAAGTTTTTCGCTATCAATTATTTTATATACCAATGGTTTTGAATCATCAAATTCAGGAATTGTTTTTCCTAGAGATTTTCTAGCGTTTACGTAAAACGCTTCTCTTGTAGGGTGATGATTTGAGCAAGCATTAAGAATTTCACCAAAAACATTCTGCTCTATAATTTCTTGTATAATAGCTATACAGTCTTCTCTATGTATCATATTTACATAGCCTTTTGGATGTGGTATTTTTCTATTAGTAAACCAATTTCCCGGTTGCCTATTTCCTCCAAATAATCCTGCGAAACGAATTATGGTTGTTTGAAAGTTATTATTATTTCTAAATAGGTTTTCTATTTCTACTAGCGGAGAATCTACAGTTTCATCTTCTTCTATCATTTCCTTATTTAAACTAGGATACACCGAGGTAGAACTAATAAAGATAACTTTAGTTATGTTTGACTTTTCTATTGAAGCTATCAACCATTTAAAATTTTCTACTTCTTTAGAAGTTATCGCAATTATCAATACATCAGCGTCTAAAAACTCTTGTTCAATACTTTTCTTAGAAATATCTACTAAATAAGGAGTAATATTAACTGACCTTAATTCCTGAAGTTTCTCTTCCGAAGTTGTTGACCCTTTTACCTTATAACCTTTCTTTATAAAGTCTACAGCTAATTTTTCCCCTAGCCATCCACAGCCTAAAATGCTAACATTTTTCATCGCAACAATTATCGTCTTTTACTAATTTACAAGAAACCACCGCTAATAAAGCACCTGTAATTGGAGCCAATATATACAACCATAAATGTTCTAAATGACCAGAAATTAACGCTGGTGCAATAGAACGAGCAGGGTTCATAGATGCTTTGGTTATGGGACCTGCAAACATAGCTTCTAATAACACCACGCCTCCAATAGCTATTCCTGCCATTACCCCTACTTCTTTACTTCCTGAAGAAACATTAATAATAGTTAACATTAGAAAAAAAGTTAATAAAAGTTCTAATATAAAAGCTCTCCAAGGCACTACTGACGGTAGTGTTGCTCCGTAAAATTCACTTGTAGGAAATAAAATCCAAAGCATTATACTTGCTAATAAAGCTCCTAGTAATTGAGCTATTATATACTTAGGCACTTCTTTCCATGAGAACTTTTTAGCATAGGCAAAAGCAATGGTTACTGCTGGATTAAAATGTGCTCCAGAAATTTCTCCAAAAGCATAAATCATTGCCATTACTATCAATCCCCAAGTAATTGCCACCCCTATGTGTGTTAAATCAGCACCGTTGGTTACTTCATTTACTGTCATTGCTCCTGTTCCGCAGAAAATTAAAGCAAAGGTTCCTATACTTTCAGAAATGTATCTTTTCATTTTATGAATTTCTATCTACTAATTTTGTTTTTAAATAATTCTATTTGTCTTCTATGTCTTAGTATATGTACAATAGCATGTTCAAATAATTGTTCTACATCATATTTTTGTCCCCATCTAACATGTACTTTCTTATCTGGTTCTAATTCTTCTAATTTTATATTAGAATAATCATCAAAAAGTTGCTCATTATAAGCAAACATTTTATCCAATGCTTCATTATACTCTAAAATAGAATTTAACGTCTCTTTCTCTTTATACTTTATATCTTCTCCTAGCCATCTTCTTATCTCAATAACATACGTATATCCTGCTCTAACTACATGTGTTATTATTGTTTGAATTGATTTACAATCTTCATCTTTCGTTTTACTATCAACTATTTGAATTAGTTCTTTTGAATTTACATCTTTAATAACTTCTTTAAACTCGGTTATTGATTTTTCATATTCATCTAACAAGGCTCCAATGGCTCCATTATTTCTATATACTCTGTTTTTTTTCATTCTTACTTTAATTGCAAACATCTAATAAAACAAGGCTACGGTATTTTAAGTTTTTGTTAACATTAATCCGAAGAATTCCTTGTAATTTTAACAAAACTAATTAAAATACAAATCAATCACCATGAAAAAAATACTTTTAAGCATGTTTGTTGTGGCCTTATCAACAAATATTAACGCACAATTAAAGACCCCTGCTCCTAGCCCTTCAGCTAAGTTAGAACAAACTGTAGGTTTGACTGACGTATCGGTTGAATATTCTCGTCCAAGTATGAAAGGGAGAACTATTTTTGGAGGGTTAGTTCCTTACGGAAAAGTATGGAGAACTGGAGCCAATAAAAATACTACTGTTACTTTTAGCGACGATGTAACTATTGACGGTAAAACCTTAAAAAAAGGAACATATGCATTATTTACCAAACCTGGAAAAGATTCTTGGGAAATACTATTTTATTCAGATACAAACAATTGGGGAACTCCTCAAAAATGGGATGATGCTAAAGTAGCTGTATCAACTACTGCTAAGGTTGAAGCAATGCCTATGAAAATTGAAACATTTACCATTACTATTGACGATTTAACAAACGATTCTGCTGTATTGGGTATTTTATGGGAAAATGCTTACGTAGGTGTAAAGTTTAATACTCCTACTGATAAAGCGGTAGAAAAAAGCATTGCGCAAGTAATGGGCGGTCCTTCTGCTAATGATTATTTTTCTTCCGCTGTGTATTATTTACAAGAAGGGAAAGACATTAACAAAGCTAAAAATTGGATAAATAAAGCAGTTGAGATGACTAAAGATCAGCCTCGTTTCTGGTATTTACGTCAACAATCATTAATTTTAGCAAAAGCTGGCGATAAGAAGGGTGCTGTTAAAGCAGCAAAAGCTTCATTAGCAGGTGCTGAAAAAGCGGGTAATGCTGATTATGTAAAAATGAATAAAGAGTTTTTAGCTGAAATGAAGTAATTATTTTAGTACTCTCACATAACAAAAACTCGCAATAAGCGAGTTTTTTGTCTTCAAAATAATAACTATTACTAAATAAGTATGAAAACCAACCCTAATACACCGATACAATTTTCTTGTGGAGCCAAAATGAAAAATAAATTCATGCTTGCTCCATTAACAAATACCCAAAGCTTTGAAAATGGTCAACTTTCAGATGATGAATATAATTGGTTAACTATGAGAGCTAAAGGACAATTTGGAATGGTTACAACTTGTGCTTCTCATGTACAAGAAAACGGAAAAGGATTTCCTGGTCAATTGGGTATTTTTTCTGATGAACAAACTCCTGGACATATAAAACTAGCTAAAAGTATTAAATCTCATGGTAGTTTAGCTGTTATTCAATTACATCATGCAGGTATGAGGTCTCCATCTGAATTGATTTATGAACAACCTGTTTGTCCTTCTAACAATGAAAAACACAATGCTCGAGAATTATCTTTGAATGAAATTAAAGACCTAAAAAACAACTTTATAAAAGCAGCTGGCAGAGCAAAAAAATGTGGTTATGATGGAGTTGAAATTCATGGTGCACATGGATATATTTTAACACAGTTTCTAAGTAGTGAAATCAATAAAAGAACCGATGAGTATGGTGGTAGTTTAGACAATAGATCACGACTTTTATTTGAGATTGTTAATGAAATAAGAAATATTTGCGGAGTTGATTTTTTAATAGGTGTTCGACTTTCTCCTGAAAAGTTTGGTATGGATTTTCTTGAAATAAGAGAAATTTGTAAACGATTAATTAGCGATAACAAAATAGATTTCATTGACCTTTCTCTATGGGATGTTTTTAAATATCCTGAACATGAAGCTTTTCAAAACAAAACTTTACTAGAGCATTTTACTGAATTAGATTACAAAAGTGTTCTTTTAACCGTTGCTGGAAAAATTAATAATGGTAAAGATGTTACTAGCGTATTAAATGCTGGAGTTGATTTTGTTTGTATAGGTAGATCTGGAATTCTTCATCACGACTTTCCTGAAAAGGTTATTAAAAACCCCAATTTTACTCCTATTAAAACACCCGTTTCAAAAGAATATTTAGCTAGCGAAGGGCTAAGTAATAAGTTTATAGACTATATGCGAAGGTGGCCTCATTTTGTTAAAGAACAATAGTAAATTCAAGTAGAAACTTCACAAATATTTTAGTAATTTCGACTCTCTAAATTACTTACATGAAAGTTTGTATCGCCGAAAAACCAAGTGTAGCTCGAGAAATAGCTAATATCTTAGGAGCCAATACCAAACGAGATGGATATTTCGAAGGGAATGGTTATGCTGTTACCTATACATTCGGTCATTTATGCACTCTTTTAGAGCCTAAAGACTACAAACCTCACTGGAAAAGTTGGGACTTAAACAACTTACCTATGCTTCCCGAACGCTTCGATACGAAGGTTACTAATGACAGCGGTATTCAGAAACAATTCAAAATAATTAAATCTTTATTTGAAAAAGCCGATGTGGTTATCAACTGCGGGGATGCAGGACAAGAAGGAGAACTCATTCAGCGTTGGGTAATTAACCAAGCAAATTACAAAGGCAAAATTCAACGATTATGGATTTCTTCCCTAACCGAAGAAGCAATTAAAGAAGGTTTTGAAAATCTAAAAGACAGCGACGATTACAACAATTTATATTATGCAGGATTTTCTCGTGCCATTGGTGATTGGCTTTTAGGTTTAAATGCTACCCGTTTGTACACTGTAAAATTTGGTGGTTACAAACAAGTATTATCTATTGGTAGAGTACAAACCCCTACCCTAGCTATGTTGGTTGATCGTTATAAAGAAATTCAAAACTTTAAACCTGAACCGTATTGGGAATTACAAACCCAATATCGTGAAACACTGTTTAGTTGTGAAGAAGGTCGTTTTCTAAAAAAAGAAGATGGACAAGCTTTTGCGGATAAAGTAAAAGAAAGTGATTTTGAAATTACCTCAGTTACCAAGAAAAAAGGAAAGGAGTACGCTCCAAAACTTTTTGATTTAACAGGCTTACAGGTATATTGTAATAATAAGTTTGGGTTTTCTGCAGATGAAACCTTAAAAATTGTTCAGAAATTATACGAAATGAAAGTTGTTACCTACCCTAGAGTAGATACTACTTTTTTACCGAATGATATTTACCCTAAGGTTCCGAATATTTTAAAAGGACTAAAACAATATGCTTCGTTAA
This sequence comes from Tenacibaculum sediminilitoris, assembly GCF_964513795.1. NCBI lineage: Bacteria > Pseudomonadati > Bacteroidota > Flavobacteriia > Flavobacteriales > Flavobacteriaceae > Tenacibaculum > Tenacibaculum sediminilitoris. The sequence goes on from NZ_CAZEQR010000009.1 coordinate 32,831, forward strand.
CACAACCTTTATTAGGAAAGAAAATACGTAAATCGAGTAAAGTTTTTAACGATAAAAAAGTTACCGATCACCATGCTATTATTCCTACAGGAATAGAAATCAACCTGCAATACAATCAGCAACAAGTGTATGCTATTATTGTAAAACGATTTATTGCCGTGTTTTATCCTGATAGTGATATTTCTAAAACTGAAGTTAAAGGAGAAGCTGACAAAGTGCCCTTTAGAACTTCAGGAAAAGAAATCCTTACCAAAGGTTGGCGAGTTGTTTTTGAATATGGAAATGACTCTAAAAAAACAGAAGAAAAAGATGTACTTCCTACTTTTAAAAAGGGAGAAAAAGGACCGCACGAACCTTCTTTTTTAGAAAAGGAAACTAAACCTCCTCGAAATTATACCGAAGCGAGTTTATTACGTGCTATGGAAACTGCAGGAAAACAAGTAGACGATGATGAAATGCGCGAATTGATGAAAGAAAATGGTATTGGACGACCATCTACACGTGCGAGTATTATTGAAACTTTATTTAGAAGAAAATATATTGAACGTCAAAAAAAATTGATTATTCCTACCCAAACAGGTATCGGTTTGATTGATTTAATTGACAACGAACTTTTAAAATCTGCTGAATTAACAGGGCTCTGGGAAAAACGTTTGAAAGAAATTGAGCGTGGCGAATACCATGCTGCTACGTTTATAAATCAAATGAAAAAAATGGTAGACGATTTAGTCTACGAAGTACGTTCGAGCTCTAAAACGAAACGGATTTCTTATGAGGTTCAAAAAACGAAACAACAACCTAAAAAAACAATTTCTAAAAAGAAAACTGTCATTGGTAAAGAATGTCCTAAATGTAAAAAAGGTCAATTATTAAAAGGAAGTGCCGCTTATGGCTGTTCTGCTTATAAAAATGGTTGTGATTTTACGTTAGCTTTTGAATTTATGGATAAAAAAATATCTGAAAACCAACTAATTCGTTTGCTTGATAAAGGATGTACTACTAATTTAAAGGGGTTTAAACAAGAAGATAAAAAAGTAGAAGGTTTAGTTCGTTTTGATGATAGTTTTATTTTAAAATTTGAACCTAAGAAAACGAGCTCAAATCCCATTTCGAGCGATAGCGAGAAACGTAAGTTCAGCGAAGCCAAATCTAAAGACACCCTAACCTGTCCTAAATGCAACAAAGGAACTGTTTTAAAAGGAAAATCTGCCTACGGGTGTTCTGAATATAAAAACGGCTGTGATTTTGTATTTACTTTCGAAAACATAAAAAAATTGGCTAACGGCCAACCATTAACCAAAGAATTGGTTTCTGAAATATTGACTTCTATCTAAGTAAGCTCACTATAATAATACTTGATTAATTTCTCTGGATTTTTAATCGTGTTTTTTATCCATTTAAAGTACAATACTTTCTTTTCTTCTTCTGAAAGTTGCCAATTTATATCTGTTCTTTTCAAGCGTGTAGTTACATTTTGTAGTGTAATTGCAGCAGCTACAGATATGTTTAAGCTTTCGGTAAAACCAACCATTGGGATTTTTAGAAATCCATCCGCTTCTTGTTTCATATAGTCAGAAATACCACCTTTTTCAGCTCCAAAAACAAATGCTGATTTTTTTGTGACATCAAAATCAGGTAATATACACGAATCAGTATGTGGAGTGGTACCAATAATTTGATATCCTTTCGCTTGTAAGTCTTCTATACAAAGTTTGGTATTATCACCATCTTCTTTATAACGATGAATATCTAACCATTTCTGGCTTCCCTTCGCCACATGCCTTGAAACCCTATTAGTTACTTTGTTTTCAATTGCATATACATCTTGTACTCCAAAAATATCGCAACTTCTTACCACAGCACTTGCATTGTGTGGTTGATAAATGTCTTCTAACACTACCGTAAAATGGCGCGTTCTTTCATTTAAAACCTTGTGAAATGTATCTTTCCTTTTTTCGGTAATGTAGCCTTCTAAATAGGCTAATAATCCTTCATCAATCATTCAACAAACATAGTGATTTTTCCTATTTTTCTCTTATGCTGAAACGACTCGTTCGTTTTTAATAAAGATAGTAAACCTTATTCTCAATTAAATTAAAATAACAAGTAAAGCTATAATTCTTAATTTTGTTAGATTACCAATATAAACTTGAATAAAGAAGAGAAAACTAAATTTCTTTTTTATTAATAAGTTGTTGTTCTTCTAAGGCTAGAACCAATAAATTAACGTAATCATTTACAGTTTCTTCTATAGACTTAGGGTCTACAATATCTATGTATCCTTTCCAAATTAACTCTCGTTCTTTTGTAGGGCAAATACAATATAAAGAAGTTTCTGCTTTATATATTTTATATTTTTCGTAATAATTCGGGTCTTCTAGAATTTCTCGATGATTATAATAATCTTCCTTAAACTTAACATCTAGGTATTTTTTTTCTTTATATTTTTCTGAGAAGATTTTTCTGTCTTCTACACCTATCACCTTAGTATAAAGTACTGCATCATAAAAATTTGCTGTTAAAACATTCTCTATAAGTTGTAATTCTTCTTCTGTTTTCCCTTCCATTCTAAATTCTGGCTCAAAAATATCTAAACTTGGTACTGCTGCAATGTTTCTAGATTCTAACTCCTTTTTTAGTGATTTTTCGAATTTATCTCTAGCTTCTAAATTTGGAGTCATACCAATGATTAATACTTTCGATAATGAGAGTGAATCAATTTCTGGGTTCTTCCAATACTCAACTAATTGAGTTGTTGTACAACAATTAAATGTAAGAACTATAATAGATAATGATAGTATTAACTTTATAAGTGATTTCATTTTTACTAGTTTATATTAATATCTTCTTATAAGACTGATAGAGCTTCTTAAGACTTCTTATACCTATATATAAAGTTACTAAATTCTTTGTAAAATTGGAACTATTTCCTCTTTGAGTTTACTTAAGTAATCAAAAGTTGTTTGTCTTTAAAATTTTTAAGTATCTTAAGAGATAACTCACAAATAAACTGTAAAATTAGAAAACGATTTATGCTATTACTTCTGAAAAAGATAAAACAAACCTAGCTTATTAACACATCAAACATCTTTAATTTATTTATTTTTAATTTTTATTATTTATATATGAAAAAACGATTAGTTGTATTAACAGGAGCAGTAAAAAACATTGTTGGTAACTAAATTAGCATATAGAAATTAGAGTATCCATATGTTTAATATATGTAAAGGTAAATTTTAGAATAAAGTTATTTTAAAAAGACAAATTCCCTACCTCAATATAATCCTCTTGTTTTTCTAATTTTACGATGGTTGTTCGTTTCTTTTCATTTTTCTTTCCATAATTTGTAAACATATTTACTTTTAAAATAGTTGGACCAGATATTTTTTGAACATTATCAGCATAATAATCAATCATTATTTTATACTTTCCTTTAATAGTTTTCTTTAGCATAAACTCTTCCGGTCCATAACCTTCTGTCATATCAGTTGACATTCTTCCACCAATCACTGTTTCCTGATTTTTGTAATATGCCTTTTCTCCATTTGGATCAATAACCCATAAATCTATATCTGTGTCATTATGATTCCAATCAACAACTATACGAACATCTACTGGAATTGGTTTAAAAAACTTTTTCTGATGTTTACTTAACATTAATTTATTTCCGTACTTCGATACTATCCTTGTAAGCTCTATAAATACAACAGATTCTATACCATCAAATCGTTCATTTTCATCTTTAACTAAAAGCTCTCCATTATAAATCTTATACAGTAAATTAAAGCTATCTTGATAGTCACCTGCTAGTTCATATGCTAATGCTAAATCTCTGTATGATTGAGGCTCTTCAGGTCTTAATTCTAATACTTTTTTATAAATATTCTTGGCTAAATCATACTCCTTAAAATACTCTAACTTATATGCCAATGCTTTTATAAGTTCATAATTATCTAGATCTATCTCTATTAAATTTGTCAAAATTCTAATTGCTAATTCTTTTTCTCCTTTTTGGTCAAAGAAATTAGCTACATCTATGTAGAACATCGGACTATTAGAATAATAATCTCTAATTTCTAAATATTTATTATAAGCAGATAAAACCGAAGTTTCTTTTTTAAGAATATCTAAATATGGAGTTTTAGGATTCCATGCTTTTAATTCTATTCTTTCCTCTATCAACAAGTTTAATTTCTCTATTTCTTTTTTATTAGTTTCTTTTCCTTTTTTTGTTGTAAAAATTATAATCCCATTCCTTGCTTTTTCTCTATAGAGTTTTATTGCATCAAAAGGTTTAATTACCTGTACAGCATCAATGTCTTTGGAATTTAATTTTTCAATAAAACTCTTTCTTGCTGGAATTCCATCAACTATATACATTGGCTCATTTTGATTTAACGAACTGTTTCCTCTTATATAGGTTTTGGTAGGCTTCTGATTATTTTGAGAGATATTTACTCTTGAAGATTTACCTAATAAAGATTGAATAATATTACTACTTACTGGTTTTGATTCTCTTGCTATGCCTAATCCAGTAACAACTACTTCATCAAGAACATTATCTTCTTCAAGTTCTATATTTACAGTGCTACCATTACTAATAATAACTTCTTTAGTTGAACATCCTACAAAAGAAAAAACTAAAACTTCATTCTCCTCCACATTAATAGCATAATTACCATCAAAATCAGTTTCAGTTCCTCGATTAGTTCCCTTAACTATTACACTCACTCCAGGTAAAACATCTGAAGAATCACTTACAATACCTGTTACCACCTTTTTAGAATAATCAACATCTGCTCTTGGGTTATCAATATGATTGTCATTTATACTGTTGTTGTTTGTTGTGTTGGTAATAGTACTTTCTTGATTTATATTGGAATTTCTAACCCTAGATATTTGACTTGTTCTTTTTTTCTTTTGATCCTTCCTCGGGTAAGTAAAATTATACCAATCTGTAATATCTTTATATTGATCAAAAAGGTCTTCTCTTCTATCTTCAATAATTTCTATAGTTGAAATTTGATCTTCTTCTTTTTCTTTTAACAATTCTTTGTAACGAGACCTTAATTCTTTTGGTGGTTCTATACCATATCGTACATAATCTTCAATTCTATCTAAAATTAACATTGAAGTGTAATCTGTAACCAAATGATACTGTTTCGCTAAAGAAATAATTTCTTTCTTGTTCTTTACTTTTTCTTTATTTAGATACTTTAATTTCTCTTTTGCCCAAAGTCTTCTAACTTGATTTGAAACTAGAGAATTTTCCAAATTAAGAGTTAATACTTTTGTAACCTTACCTTGATATCCGAACTCTAATTCAACTGAGGAATTTCCTTTAAACCGTCCTGTAATTACAAAATCACTTGTAACATTTGTTCTGCTTTTTGGATATACTTCATCTAGATTAGCATCACTTTTAAAACCTAAAAACTGTAACACTTCTTGTTTTAATAGTCTATATCCTTCTTCACTATTAAGTTTCCCTAAGTTTATATATACTGCTCCTTGATCAGTGGCTATCTTATTTAATAAAAAATGATTAGCAGATGTTAACGAGTTAATTGTATAAACTGTTTTATTCTTAAACCCTTCTATAGTTCCTAGGTTAGTCAATCCATCAGAAAATAAAAGTATTTCATCTGAATTTAATTTTAAGGTACTTAGTATTTCTAAATTAGTTCCCCCATCATAAGTTTGAGATTGTATCTCTTTTCTAAGGCTATCCCATGTACCATTAGTTATAACGAATTTCTCATCTTTATTTGTTGTATTATTAAAAGAGATAAATTCAACTTCTACATTTTGTATATAGTTAAAGTATTTATTCAAAAGCTCTATTTCTTTATTTAAATTTTTATTTCTCATTGAAAAAGAAACATCCCAAAGAATACTTATCTTTTTAGGCTTTTCTTTATTTCTCGATTTGTTTTTCAATGGAATCGAGCTATAAAAATAATCTCCATAGCTTAAAACATTTTCAGAGTTAGAAGACTTTTTTAACTCTACTTTAATTGGTTTTTGAGGAGCTACATTCTTTTTAACTAAAGAAGCACTCATTACACTTCCTTTCTTAAGAAAATGTAAATCTTTAAAGAACTCGCTTTTTACAATAGGAGGTTTAGATATTCCATAAGTAAAAATATCTAAAGAAAAATTATCAACAACTTTCTTAATTCCTAAAGGAAGTTTATATACAAGTTTATCGTTCACAACAGAAAGCTTTTCTTCATACATTAAAACTACTCTTTTATTTTTTTTAGGAAAAATTGGGTATACCCTTGCTTTGTAATTGTTACCTAATGTTTTTTCTAAGAGTGCAGGGTCAATATTTTGCCTAACAGTAGTTTCATAAGCAACTCGAGCTAATTCTTTTTCTACAACTACAGCTTCTCTTAACTTTCCATTTAAGTCCATCGCAAATTGATATACAGATTGTCCTTCTTCTAAAGGAAATATCAAATCCCCTTCTAGTGTTCTGTCTAAACCGTTATAAAACTCCATATCATATGTAGTAGTAGCAAAATCACCTGTAATATTTACTTCTACTTTTAGACTTGATAGTTTTAGTTCACTAGAATCTTTTAAAGTAATTTTTGGGGAACCTTGAGAAAAAAGACCAAAACTTACCAATAAGACTTTAATGAGTAATATTTTTTTCATAGTTAATACTTTAAACTTTAGATAAAACTGAGTATTTATTTTGAAAAATAAAATTAGGAATGAGTGTAGTTCTCTTTTTAATGAGTAAAGTGGTTCAGATAGAAAAGGAAAATGTTTCATAGCAATACAAATTTACCTAATTTTTATTCTCTATAGAAAAATAAAAGCTATTCTGTAGTAAATATAAATCTAATACTTCTAAAATACCATAACTTCTCACTATTGAACTCCAGTTATTTGATTAGTATATATTTCTAATAAAACCGTAAAATGATGAATAACACTATCTAACATTCTCTCAAATGTATCTTTCATATTTCTTCGTAAATAAAACTTTCTAAATAAGTTAATAGCCCTTCATCAATTATACAGTAAGTAAAATTTTATATTTTAGTTTTATGAAAAAACGATTAGTTGTATTAACAGGAGCAGGAATTAGTGCCGAGAGCGGTATTAAAACTTTTAGGGATGCTGATGGCTTATGGGAAGGTCATGATATTTATGAAGTGGCTTCTCCACAAGGGTTTCTCGCTAACCCTGAATTGGTATTAGACTTTTATAATCAACGTAGAAGACAACTTTTAGAGGTTTCTCCTAATAAAGCACATCATAACCTAGTTTCTTTAGAAAATGATTTTGAAGTTGACATTATTACTCAAAACGTAGATGATTTACACGAAAGAGCAGGAAACAAAAATATAATTCACTTACATGGTGAATTATTAAAAGCCCGTAGCACAAAAAACAAACACCTTGTTTACAATTGGAATAAAGATATTGTTATAGGTGATGTATGTGAAGAAAATGCTCAATTGCGTCCACATATTGTTTGGTTTGGTGAAGATGTTCCTCTTTTGGAAAAAGCTGCTGAAATTACCTTACAAGCAGATGTTTTGGTAATTATTGGAACATCTATGCAAGTATACCCTGCAGCTAGTTTAGTTAACTATATACAGCATAATACACCTATTTATTTTATAGATCCTAAACCTGCTGTAAATAAAAATGCCTTCAATAACTTGACTATTATTGAAGACATTGCTAGTTCTGGTACAGATAAGTTAGTTACTCTTTTGAAATAAACTTATTATCCGGTTTTATGAATTAGACGTTAATTGATCAAAATACTCATACAATTCTCCTTTGGAAATAGTACTTCCTTTTTCAATTAAATCAAAAATTTCAACATTTCTTTCTTCTTGATATGCTTTTGAGCCTCTTAAAAACTCAATTGTTTCATCATTCGGATTTTTTAGTAACCACTCAAACCCATCTTGTTCTAAAACATTAATTTCTTTATCTATTTTTATTACAATACGATGAATTTCTTTTTCTTCACATTTAAATAGGTTTACCACTTTTGGAGAAAAATGTTCTAAATATGCTGTTTTGGTAAGCACATCGTCCCAAACGACATCGCTAAACACATTCATTTCTTCTTCAGCAACGTGCGGCTTCTCTTTTTTTAATTCATCCCATTCTTTTTTATCAATGTTTTGTGATGCTAAAAAACGAGCAAAATCTTCATGCAATCCTTCAAATTGCTCTTTTGTAAGTTGTCTATATTTCAAACGCTTTAAGTTTTTTTAATTAATTGATTTATTATAATTATAAAATTAAGAACGTTTGCAACCACTCGCTCCACTCGTTCTCTCATTAAAAATTTTAAACAAATCTTTTTCTAAAGAAGTTTTTAAAATTTATTAATGTTCATTTCATCTGGCAATTTTAGTAATAAATTAGGATTGGGGCAATTTTGCTTGTAAAAATCCAATGTTTTTTTAGAAGTTACTCCAGGATAATCTCCATAATAATCTTCAATATCTATAATTAACTGGAAATGCAAATGCGGAGCATAGTCTCCGTTTACAGAATTATCTCCTAAAGTTCCAATCTTTTCTCCTTGTCTAACTTTTTTACCAACAGATATGTTTTCTAAAGATTCTAAAGATAAATGACCATATAGTGAATAAAACTCATTTCCTCTTATTGAATGTTTTATTATAATTGTTGGTCCATAATCACCGTAGTTTGTATTGTTTTTAAAACTATGGATTTCTCCTTCTAGCACTGCTAAAATATCAGTCTCTGCATTACACCATAAATCTATTCCTAGATGAATGTTTCGTTGGTTTTCTTCTGATAGTTTATTAAAATGTTCACTTCTGCTATAAATATCTCTTACTTCTAAATACCCACCAAAAGCTACTGTTTTTTTATGTTTTGAAAAATAGTTTTCTAAATATACTTCCCATTCTTTTGATGATGAAATATCAAAAGTTAATTCTTTATTTGATGCTGCTATTGAAATTGGAATGTATTGCTCAAAAGGTATACTTTCATCAATTACATGTAGTGGTTGTTGAGATATATTTTTTAAAAATTCTGTCATAAATAATTTTATATAAAAAAAGAGTAACCAAAGATAATTGATTACTCTTACATGTGTAAATTATACAAACTATTCTATCTTATAACCGTACCACTAATTTCTTTGACTGGTCCAGCTCCCATACTAAATGTTACATGATCATTAGCATCTGAAGGAATTCCGTGTGCTAAAGGTTTTAATGTAAATGGCTTTGAACTATTATCTGGATCTGGTTCAACTGATATAACAGCTGTTGCACCTCTTAAGTCTGTAGGAAAAGTAAAACCATCAGGTGCATTTTGAATATAATCTTCGCCTGGATACCCTGGGCCATTGTTTATATTTCCTTTAAAGTTTGTTGCTGCTGCATTATCATCTGCCTTTGCTACATCAGTAAATGTTCCTGTACTTATTGGTGTACCATTCATAACTACCCATCCTTCATACTTCCAACCTGCTGACAATGTTGGCAAAGATAATCCTGTAGTTGGACCACCTGTTGTTAAATCTAAAAACCAAATACCACTTCTTTCATTATTCATCATTCCATCTGTTGGAGTTGCTAAAATATATTTCCCTGTTGCATTCGAAAAGTCTCCAACAATTCCTGTCGATGTTACTCCTGCTGAATTACCAGAAAAGTCTCCTGCTAATATTTTAGTATTTGCCGGTGCTGGATCTGTATCGTTTGTTGGTTCTATAGAAAGCACAAACTTTGTAGCTACTGCTAAAGTATTTGCTTCTACTACAAAAGAACTTTGTGATAACTCTCCTGAATCATTTACACTAAAAGTTCCAGTTGATACTGGTAATCCATTTACTATTACCCAACCTTCATATACATATTCTGCTCCTAAATTTTCTAAACCGCTAATATTTAAATTTAAGTTTGATGTTATTGGTGTATTGTCATCATCATCGTTACATGAAACGAAAGTTAATGCACTTACCGCTGCTAATGTTAAAAGTATTTTTTTCATTGTTTTTGTATTTTAAAGTTTATACAAAAACAAAGTTACTTGCGTATTTTTTATTAAAATGTTAGCTAGCTTACACTTAAGCAACTTTTTTTAGTAATCTAATCTCTTTTCTGTTAAAATCAATGATTTTTTCTTGTTTTAGCTCATTCATTAAGGTATTTAAAGTAGGCCTTGAAGTGCCAATTAGCGTTGCTATGTCTTTTTGTGTGTATGGATGTTCAATTACTTGATCTCCTGTTTTATCACATTCATGACCATACTCTTCACAAAGCTCTTTGAAAAATTCTAATAAACGGGTTCGTGTATCTTTAAATAATAATAATTGAAGTCTTCTTTCTAATTTTTTAATTCTTAAGCCTATGAATTTGTGTATTTTAAAACTAACAGACACGTTATCTCTCATTAATGAAAACATCGTATCTTTAGATACTGGACAAATCACTGTAGTATTATCAATTGATTGTGCAAATTCATTTCTTTTATCAACCCCTAGAATTGCTTTTTCTCCAAAAATTTCTCCTTTTGTTAATATTGCTTTGATAATTTCATCTCCATCTTCTGTATAATACCCAATCTTAACTTTTCCTTTATCTATTAAATATATTTTACTGGCTGCGTCATCTTCAAAATATATATAATCACTTTTTTTATATGCAGAAAACACATGTTCTTCTTTATAACCTCCATATCTGTGAGGGCATAATATTTTAAACAAGTTAACATCCTCAAAATACCAAAGTGCACTCATAGTTTTTACTTTTAAGTCTTAAGTCGAAAAAACTAAAAGTACATTACAAAAAAAAGCTCTGGAATTTTCCAGAGCTTTTTAACTATTTATCTTTTAAAATGTTTGTTAAGCATTTTCTTTTTTAATTAAATTTAAAGCTGATCCTTCTTTGTACCATTCTATTTGCCCTTCATTGTAGGTATGATTTGTAACAATTGTATTTTTTGAGCCATCAGCGTGTACTATTTCAATTGTTAATGGTTTATTAGGTGCAAACTCATTTAAATCTACAAAGTTAAAAGTGTCATCTTCTTGAATTAAATCGTAGTCAGCCTCATTATCAAAAGTTAACCCTAACATTCCTTGCTTTTTCAAGTTTGTTTCATGAATACGCGCAAATGATTTTACTAATACAGCAGCCACTCCTAAGTGACGAGGCTCCATAGCAGCATGTTCACGAGAAGAACCTTCACCATAGTTATGATCTCCTACTACAACTGTTTTAATTCCTTTTGCTTTGTATTCACGCTGTACCTTAGGCACTGCATCATACTCTCCTGTTAATTGGTTTTTCACGAAATTTGTCTTCATGTTAAAAGCATTTACTGCTCCAATTAACATATTGTTAGAAATATTGTCCAAATGTCCGCGATAGCGTAACCAAGGTCCTGCCATAGAAATATGGTCAGTTGTACATTTACCGTGTGCTTTAATTAATAGTTTAGCGTCTTTAATGGTATCTCCTAGCGGTTCAAACGGTGTTAATAATTCTAAACGCTCTGAATTAGGGTTGACAACTATTTCTACATGGCTTCCATCTTTCTCTGGTGCTAGATATCCATTATCTTTAACCTCAAAGCCTTTTGGTGGTAACTCCCATCCTGTTGGCTCATCAAACATTACCTCTTCTCCATTTTCATTAATTAATGAATCTGTCATCGGGTTAAAATCTAGACGTCCAGAAATTGCAATTGCTGCTGTTAATTCTGGTGAAGCAACAAAAGCATGTGTATTAGGATTACCATCAGCTCTTTTAGCAAAATTACGATTGAAAGAGTGAACAATACTGTTCTTTGGCGCATTTTTAGGATCACTATATCTAGCCCACTGTCCAATACATGGCCCGCATGCGTTGGTAAATATTGTTGCATCTAAATTTTCAAAAACTTGTAGTATTCCATCTCTTTCAGCAGTAAAACGTACTTGCTCAGATCCTGGATTGATACCAAATTCTGCTTTAGTTTTCAGTCCTTTGTCTATAGCTTGTTGCGCAATAGAAGCTGCACGTGATAAATCCTCATAAGAAGAGTTCGTACAAGAACCTATTAGTCCCCATTCTACTTGTAATGGCCAATCATTTGCTTGAGCCTTCTCTGTCATTTCTTTTCCTACTGAAGTAGATAAATCAGGAGTAAAAGGTCCATTTAATAATGGGCCTAATTCTGATAAATTGATTTCAATTACTTGATCAAAATATTGCTCAGGGTTTGCGTATACTTCAGCATCTGCTGTTAAATATTCTTTAATTTCATTTGCTGCATCAGCAACATCACTCCTATCAGTAGCACGTAAATAACGCTCCATAGATTCATCATAACCAAATGTTGACGTGGTTGCTCCTATTTCAGCCCCCATATTACAAATGGTTCCTTTACCAGTACATGACATTGCTGTTGCTCCAGGTCCAAAATACTCTACAATTGCATCTGTTCCTCCTTTTACTGTTAGGATTTCAGCAACTTTTAAAATCACATCTTTTGGTGCTGTCCATCCAGATAGTTTACCTGTTAATTTTACTCCTATTAATTTTGGAAATTTTAATTCCCAAGGCATTCCTGCCATTACATCTACTGCATCAGCCCCACCTACACCAATAGCTACCATTCCTAATCCTCCAGCGTTTACTGTGTGAGAATCAGTACCAATCATCATTCCTCCTGGAAATGCATAATTTTCTAATACCACTTGATGAATAATTCCTGCTCCAGGTTTCCAAAAGCCAATACCATATTTATTAGATACAGATTCTAAAAAGTTAAAAACTTCACTACTTACATCATTTGCATGTTTTAAATCGGTAGCTGCTCCATCTTTTGCCTGAATTAAATGATCACAATGCACAGTAGTGGGCACCGCTACATTATCTTTTCCTGCTTGCATAAATTGTAATAAGGCCATTTGTGCTGTTGCATCTTGACAAGCGATACGGTCTGGTGCAAAATCAACATAATCCGTTCCTCTTTCGAATGCTTTGGTTGGGTTACCATCCCAAAGGTGTGTATATAAAATTTTCTCTGATAATGTTAAAGGTTTACCTGTAATTTTACGAGCAGCATCTACTCGTTCAACTACTTTGCTATAAACATTTTTTATCATATTAATATCAAAAGCCATATATGTTAGTTTTTTTGTTGCTGTACGAATTTACCAAAAAAAATAGTATAAGAATGGAGTAACTATATAATTATAATAAGTTGAAATAAATTTTTTCTATTGTTATATTCTTATTTTTAAAATAAGTCAAAAACAAAAAAGCCCGAGAGTAAAAACTCGGGCTTTTGTATTCTATATGTCCCGTCCTGAAATAAGTTGACACAAAATCGACTTATTATGAGTAAAGGAGTAAACAAGCGGGTTAAGCGCACCCAACGCGATTACAATTTAGGCTTTAAATTAGCCTTAGTAGCCGAGGTAGAAAAAGGCAACTACACCTATAAGCAGGTACAAAAAGTCTATGGTATTCAAGGTAGGAGTACTGT
>NZ_CAZEQR010000010.1:0-44644 GCF_964513795.1 Tenacibaculum sediminilitoris
ACCACATTTAAGTCTTAACATGAAAACACCTAACTTTGTACATAACAAAAAAACCAGAGAAGTTAACTTCTCTGGTTCAATATAATTTTTTAAATAACTGTCAACCTATTTTAGGACGACTCAATAATTTAATATTACTCCTAAAATATATCTTTTTTACTCCATTAAAAGAACCTTTTACAGTTTATTAAACTATTAAAAATATTTAATTAGAATATTAATCTAAATATTTACATTTTACCTGATAAATAATATCTCTTTAATTACTTTTGACGGCTTAAATTTTAATACTATGGTTAACGAAGGAAAATTATCATTAGAAAATCAGCAAAAACTAAATAAATTACAAGAAGAATTAGCTTCTGCTCGTGATACTTTTTTAGGGTATCCTGTATCAAAAGATTTCGATTATTCAGAATTAAATAAATTTTTTCAATATCCAATTAACAACCTTGGTGATCCTTTTGAACAAGGTACTTACCGCGTACGAACCCATGAAATGGAACGTGAGGTCATCGCTTTTTTTGCAAAACTATTTAGAGCAAACCCAAAAGATTTTTGGGGATATGTTACCAATGGTGGATCAGAAAGTAATTTATATGGTTTATACATCGCTCGTGAGTTGTTTCCGAAAGCTATGGTATATTATTCTGAATCTACTCATTATAGCGTTCGTAAAAACATTCATCTTTTAAACATTCCCAGTATTGTAATTAAATCACAAGAAAATGGTGAAATGGATTATGAAGACTTTGAAAACACAGTTCGTATGAATCGTCATAAACCAGTAATTGTATTGGCTACTTTTGGTACTACAATGAAAGAAGCTAAAGACGACATAGGTAAAATTAAAATAATTTTACACAAGCTAGCTATTCAAGATCATTATATTCATTGTGATGCAGCTTTAGCAGGCTCTTTTGGACCATTTATGCAACCTCGTCTTCCTTTCGATTTTATGGATGGTGCTGACAGTATTTCTATCAGTGGACATAAATTTATTGGTTCACCAATACCTACTGGAGTATTAATAGCTAAACGTTCAAACAGAGATAGAATTGCTAAAGGCATTTCGTACATCGGTTCTTTTGATACTACTATTACGGGTTCTCGTAATGGGCACTCTCCTTTATTCTTATGGTACGCTTTAAAAAAATTAGGTATTGAAGGTTTACAAAAACGTTACCTACATAGTTTATCAATTGCTGAATACTGCGAAGCCGAATTACAAAAAATTGGAATAAATGCTTGGAGAAACCCTAATGCAATTACTGTGGTGTTACCAAAAACTTCAAAAAACATTAAAGATAAATGGCAGTTAGCTACTGAAGGAGATGTTTCTCATGTAATTTGTATGCCTAATGTAACCAAAATACAGATTGATGAATTCGTAAGTGATTTAAAAAATTGTACGGAACAGATTATTGAAGAAGAATTTTCTTATGATTTTTCATTAAGCTAGAATTTTGAAATTTCTCTTATTCATTAAGAACTAAATCATATAAAAAATACTGAGAAATTTCTTAGCGTTTTCTTATACATTCTATAATTTGAAACTTTTTATTTTGTTTTAACACAGTCACGATAGAAAAAAGTTGAGTTAAGTGTGTACTGTAATTCAAATGTGAATTAGCTACTAATAAAAATCTTCCGTTGTTTTTTAAACAGTTTTCTACTCCTTTAAAAAGATTCAGTGCTACTTCAATATTATTTTCATATTCAAAATGAAAAGGTGGATTAGACACTACTAAATCAAAATAATTTTTTTTCAAGTTTTCTAGCGTATCATCGCATAAAAATACTGTATTCTTTTCTTGTAAGTTCATCTTAGATGATTCCATAGCTAAGTTAAAATCATCTAGTAAAGTTACGCCTGCTTCCTTATTTTGCTCTGCTACTTCATAAGCTATAACCCCATTACCCGAAGCTACATCTAATACGTTTAACTCTTCTGGTTTAACTACTAAGTTTTCTAAAAAAAACTGTGTTCCAACATCTATGTTTCCAGAAGAAAACACACCATAATATTGTTGCAACTCTTTATCTTTCCACCGAATAGTATTAATTAAGTTTTTCTTTTCAGTTTCTTTTTTAGGTACTTTTAAAATCAGCAAACGTGCCTTTTTCCATGCTTTTGACTGCGTTACTTCTTCAAAATATTGTTCAGCAACCTTTATGAAAGAAGAAGAAAAATACTTCGTCATAAATCCACAAACAACCTCTGTTTTTTCATACGAAGCTTTATGAATTTGTTGTAAAAACAACTCAAATAACTCTAAAGATTTTGGAATTTTAATCAAGGCTACTTCTACATGCTGTAAATCATCTAGTGGTGTTTTAAAATCAACCTTCGTAGAAAGTTTATTCAATATCAAATTTTTACGAATTGCTTTTCGCTGACTAGCATACGTCCAAATAGTTGTAACTCTTTTATCCTGTAGAGCACAGTTCCAAACCCCGAAACGATCGTTAAAAAGGTGTAAGTGTGCTATATTTTTTTCTGCTACATATTCCAACGCTAAGAGTTCAGCACTACTCCAAGCTCGTAAACTTTTATCAGAAGTTTCGGGGTAACGCTGTAATTGATATGTTTTTGAATTAATTTTTACTGTAGTATCCAATTAAACTAATATTCTACTTTTAATTTACTAAGGCTCTTTCTTTAGTGTAGTAAATTTCATCTAGTGAAGTTATTTTCCCTGCTCCGTTTCTTCTAAAAATGTGTTTTGACTCTACATCTTCTATTGACTCTTTCCCCATAGCTGCAACCATTTCTTTAATTGCACTAATTGTTTTATTGTGATAATTCTTTACACGTATATTTTTATACTTAACTACCAAAGCTTTCACTAAATCTTTTTCTTGTGTTGCTACACCTACTGGACAGGTATCTAAATTACACTCACGTGCTTGAATGCATCCTAAACTCAACATAAAACTACGAGCCATTCCAATAGCATCGGCTCCTAGAGCTAAATATTTAATCACATCAAAAGCATCAATAGCTTTACCGCTTGCAATAATTTTTATTTGATCTTTTAATCCGTACTTTTTTAACGTCTTATTCACGAACGATAACCCTTCTAATAATGGCATTCCGATATAGTTTGAGAACTCTAAAGGTGCAGAACCTGTTCCTCCTTCACCTCCATCAACAGCTATATAGTCAGGGTAGTTGTTTGCATCTGCAAACGTTTTGATCATTGTTTCAATTTCATCGTTATCTCCAACACAAAACTTAATTCCCACAGGCTTTCCTCCTGATAATTCTCTTACTTGTTGAATAAACGCAACCATTTCATCAAAATTAGAAAAGGCATCGTGTGCTGGTGGCGAATCTACACGTGTAAAAGGCTCTACAGAACGTATTTCAGCAATTTCTTTTGTGTTCTTTTTAGCTGGAAGAATTCCTCCATGACCTGGTTTAGCTCCTTGAGAAAATTTAATTTCAATCATTTTCACCTCTGGTCTTACTGCATTTTTCTTAAAAATTTCAGCATCAAAAACACGCTTTCCATCCACACTCTTTCCTGCTCCAAAATAACCTGTTCCCACTTGGAAAATTAAATCTCCTCCTTGTAAATGATATGGTGAAATTCCACCCTCCCCTGTGTTATGCGCAAAATTACCCATCTTTGCTCCTTGATTTAATGCCGTTATTGCATTTTTACTCAACGAACCAAAAGACATTGCCGATATGTTAATTATAGAGGCATCATATTTTTGTGTACACTTGTCTGAACCTATTAATACCCTATCTCCTTTTATATGATGATGATCTTTAGGAAAGAGTGAGTGCTTTACAAATTCATATCCTTTTGCATATACATTGTGTTGTGTACCAAAAGGAACTGTTTCAATTTCTTTTTTTGATCTTTGATAAACTATGCTTCTTTTTTCACGGTTAATTGGTTTCCCACTTAAATCGTCTTCGATAAAATATTGCTGAATCTTCTCTCTTTCCTCTTCAAACACCCAACGCAAACGAGCTACTATAGGAAATGCACGCATTAGTGAGTGTTCTTTTTGAATAAAAGCATCGTAAACTGCTAACAAAGTTACCGCTGAAGCTATGGTTAATAAAATATAATTCCCCATATCTGGCATAAAATAAACCAATACACCACATAAAATATTAATGACAATGATAACCGATAAAATAGTATCTCTCATTTCTTTAGTTTTCAGGTAAAAATACAATTTTAACGCAAAAAAAGCTCTGACATATAGCCAGAGCTTTTAAATATATTGAAATGCTCAAAATTATTTTTTGAATTTTGAGTATTTGTTTTTGAACTTATCAATACGCCCTGCAGTATCTACTAACTTAGACTTACCAGTGTAGAAAGGATGTGAAGTTCTTGAAATTTCTAATTTAATTAATGGATATTCAACTCCATCTACGTCTAAAACTTCTTTAGTATTAGCAGTTGAACGTGTTAAAAAAACATCTCCGTTAGACATGTCTTTGAACGCTACCATTCTATAATTTTCTGGATGTATACCTTTTTTCATCTCTTGTAAATTTAAAATCTTTTATTTTTATTGAAAAAATTACAAAGTTGGTAAAGCTTTATAGTTATTTCATGTATCAAAAACCTGCAATGGCTATTTGAGAGTGCAAATTTAATTCTTTTTTTTAATTTGCAAACAAATAATTTGCTTTAATTTGTAGAAGATCTTTATAAATTACAGAAAACAACATTTTATATATGCATTTTTATAAACTTATAACTTTAGGGCTGGCTACTTTACTTATAACTTCTTGTAGCGAAACTAATTACAAATTTAAATTAAATACCACTAAAAAAACCTCTCTAGGTAAAAAAGCTGCTATAAAATTTGAACAACTTAAAGGGGAACAGATAGATTCTGTACAACTTTATGTAGACAATAAACGTGTAAACACAAACGAAACAAGCATTACCATTAATACTACTGATTTTGGTGTAGGAAAGCATGCTGTTACTGCTTTGGTATTTTACCCTAATAAGTCTAAAAAGCTAAACAATTCTATTGAGATCTTAGCTAAAGAAGCCCCTGCTGTATATTCATACAAAATTGTAAACACCTATCCGCACGATAAAGATGCTTACACACAAGGTTTAGAATATAAAGATGGTTATTTATATGAAACGACAGGACGCAAAGGGCAATCTACCTTACGAAAGGTAGAGTTAAAAACTGGGGAGGTACTACAAAAAATAGATTTAAATAAAAAGTATTTTGGAGAGGGAATGACCATTTTTAACAATAAAATTTATTGGTTAACATGGCAATCACGTAAAGGCTTTATCTACGATTTAGAAACATTTAAACAACTAGGCTCTTTTGATTATAACAATAGTAATGAAGGCTGGGGATTAACACATAACAATTCTGAACTTATTAAAACTGATGGAACAAACAAGCTTTGGTTTTTAAACCCTGAAAACCTAAAAGAAAAAAGAAGTGTTCAAGTATACACAAACAAATATCCAGTTGATAATTTAAATGAGATTGAACTTATCAATGGAAAAGTTTATGCTAACAAATGGCAACAAAATTCAATAGTTATTATTAATCCAGAAACCGGTATTGTTGAAGGTGTGGCTAACTTAAATGGATTAAGAGATATTGTTACTAAAAATCAAGCTTTAGAACCTCAAGACGAAGTATTAAATGGTATTGCATATGATGTTGAAAACAACCGTTTATTTGTTACTGGAAAACATTGGGGAAAATTATTTGAAATAGAATTAATCAAACAATAACTTACTACCTAAAACCATGAAAAATACCCTTACCATACTAGCACTTATTTTATCTATTATTATGATGTCTTGTAGAAAAGACTTTAATACAGTACCTAGTTATGGGAAGTTACAGTTTTCAAAAGACACTGTATTTCTAGACACTATTTTTAGCAACATAGGTTCTGCTACTTATAACTTAAAAGTATATAATAAGAGTAGTAAAACTATTACCATTCCTGAAATTAAGTTAGAAAATGGAAACGCTTCTAATTATCGATTAAATGTAGACGGATTAGCTGGTAACAGTTTTAATAACATTGATATTTTAGCTAACGATAGCATCTATGTTTTTATAGAAACCACTATTGATTTCAATGAAATTACCAATCCTTTATATACTGATAAAATATTGTTTGATAATGGTGAGAACCAACAAGATGTAGATTTGGTTACTTTAGTACAAGATGCACATTTCATTTTTCCTTCAAAAAACAATTCAGGAATTGAAACTCTTACTATTGATGGTGAAGAAACTGAAATTCAGGGACGTTTTTTAACAGATGCGGAGCTTACATTTACAAACGAAAAGCCCTATGTTATATATGGCTATGCTGCAGTACCTTCGAACACAACACTTATAATTGAAGCTGGAGCTAAAATTCATTTTCATAATAACTCTGGATTAATTGTTGATAAAGAAGCTAACTTTATAGCTAATGGAACTTTAGAGGATAAAATTACTTTTGAAAGTGATCGACTAGAACATCAATTTAGCGAAATTCCAGGGCAATGGGGCACTATTTGGATACGTGAGGGCAGTTATAACAATCAATTAAACCATACTCAAATTAAAAATGCCGCTGTAGGACTCTTAGTTGACGGTCAAAACACCTCATCTCCTACACTAACCATAAAAAACACTGAAATATACAACAATACTAACTATGGTATTTTAGGTAGAAATACACATATTGAAGGTGAGAACCTAGTAATAGGTAGTACGGGTCAATCTGCACTGGCTTGTACTTTTGGAGGAAAATATAGTTTTACACATTCTACTTTTGCTAACTTTTGGAACAATAGTATTCGTCAGTTACCATCAGTTTTAGTCAATAACCATATTACTTACCTTAATGATAATAACCAAGAAATTACGGAGACTAATGATTTAGTTACCGCTAACTTTATAAATTGTATCATTGAAGGGAACAACAACGTTGAATTTATTCTTGATAAAATTGATGGTACAACCTTTAATTACATGGTTGAAAATTGCTTAATAAAATTTAATGACCTTAATAATTCATTCACTAACAATAATGAATTGAATTTTGATGATTCTGCACACTATCAAAATAACATTTTAAATGGAGAGCCTAACTTTAAAGATGTTACTAAAAGCGAGTTTATCATTGGTGAAAATAGCAACGCAATTAACAAAGCACAACCTTCTGCTGTTACTCAAGATATTTTAGGTGTTTCTAGAAGTTCTACACTTGATATTGGCGCATATCAACATATAACTTTTTAAATGAATAAGGTTTATATACAAAACACTTCCATTTAACGAACCAAACTCATTAATAAATTAATGAGTTTGGTTCGTTAAGAGCTACTCTTTCGTAACTGTCATGAATAGCTTTTTTAAAAAATAAAATCTATTACAATATAAATATTTGCCGAGGGCAGTACCAAATAGATTTAGGAATCTATGCAAAAAAAAGGATACAGTGTATTCCTTTTTTTTCTTCTAAATTTAATCTTTTTTATATATCACACCATTTTTCATTACAAAGGTTACCTTTTCCATAGTATGGATGTTTTGAGTAGGATCTTCATCTACTGCAATAATATCTGCTAGAAATCCTTTTTTAACTTGTCCTAGCTCATTTTTCATATCTAATAATGCTGCATTAGTTACTGTAGCAGACTGTATAGTCTCCATAGCAGGCATTCCTGCTTCTACCATATACCCAAATTCTTTACCATTCTTACCATGTTTAAACACACCTGCATCGGTACCAAAAGCTATTTTAACTCCTTTTTTATAAGCTCTACCAAAGGTTCCTTGTATTTGCGGGCCAACTGCTAAAGCCTTAGGAACAACTATCTCTGGATAAAACCCTTTTACTTTTGCTTTCTCTTCAACCTCTTTCCCTGCTGTAATAGTCGGTACTAAATATGCATCATGTTTTTTCATCAGCTCCATCGTAATATCACTCATATAAGTTCCATGCTCTATAGTTTTTACACCTCCAATAATAGCACGTTGCATTCCTTCATCTCCGTGAGCATGAGCCGCTACATGCATTCCATAATCTTTTGCAGTTTCACAAATTGCTTTTATTTCATCAATATTAAATTGCGGATTGTCTCCACTTTTAGCAACACTTAACACTCCTCCTGTAGCTGTAATTTTTATACAATCTGCTCCATTTTTATAACGTTGGCGTACTGCTTTTTTTGCATCTTCAACCGAGTTTACGACTCCTTCTTTTGGACCAGGATTTCCAATCAACTCTCTACTACTTCCATTCGTTGGGTCTGCATGCCCACCCGTAGTTGCTAACGATTTTCCTGCAGTAAATACTCTAGGCCCTGTAATTTTACCTGCTTTAATTGCTTTGGCTAAAGAAATATTAACCCCAGTTCCTCCTAAATCTCTCACTGTCGTAAAACCATTTAACAAAGTGGTTTCCGCAAATTTTACTGAATTATAGGCTCTATCAGCTTCATTCAATATATATTTTTCTAATCTCGATTTTGGGCTGTGTTCACTTTCAATATGCACATGCATATCAATCAACCCAGACATTACTACCTTATCTTTTAAATCTATTGTTATATCATCAGGGTTTTCAGGATTCACATAGTCTTTTAACACATCAACAATCTTATTACCCTTTACAATTACGGTTTGTTGTTCTTTTATTTTACCTTTTTCTGTATCAATTAATTTCCCGCAAAATATATAGGTGTTTTGAGCAAATGTTGCAATTGATATTGTTAAGAATAACACTAAAAAAAGTCTTTTTTTCATGATAATTTAAGAATGATTAAGCAATAAATGTAGTGATTTTTATGTAGCTTGCCTTTTTAAATTTTGACAATTACATGAAGAACATTGTTATTACAGGAACTAGTAGAGGTATTGGTTTTGAATTAGCGCAGCAGTTTGCTTATCAAGGACATCAAGTCTTAGCTCTATCAAGAAATACAAAACCTTTAGAACAAGTAAATCACCCAAATATTACAACTATCTCTGTCGATTTATCTGACGAAAAGGATATAAAAAAAGCGGTTGATTTTGTTTCTACTGAATGGGAAAAGGTAGATATTCTTGTTAACAATGCAGGAAAATTGATTAATAAACCTTTTGAACAATTAACTACGCAAGATTTTGAAGAGGTTTATAAAGTGAATGTTTTTGCAGTTGCTGAATTGACTAAAAACTTACTGCCTTTTATGCAACAAGGGAGCCATGTAGTAACAGTAAGTAGTATGGGTGGAATACAAGGAAGCATGAAATTTCCAGGTTTAGCTGCTTATAGTTCTGCCAAAGGTGCTGTAATTACTTTATCTGAATTATTAGCTGAAGAGTACAAAGAACAACAAATCGCTTTTAATGTTTTAGCATTAGGGGCTGTACAAACAGAAATGTTAGAAGAGGCTTTCCCTGGATATGAAGCTCCTTTATCAGCTAAAGAAATGGCTAATTATATTTTTGACTTTGCTTTAACAGCTAACAAATACTACAACGGAAAAGTATTACAAGTTTCTAGTTCTACTCCATAAAGAAATAACGACTGTCACTTCGAGTGATTTTCGTTCAACATAGTTGGAAAGAAAATTGTATCGAGAAGTATTAGCTAATTCTCGATACAATTTTTATTTTTCCATTTTATTTCAAAATAAAAACCACTCGAACTGACTTTTGAAAAAAACATTGATTAAATATATCCCCGAAGAAGCAATTCCATTAGTTGAATATTTAATTGTTGAACATCGTATCAACTTAAAAATAGTAAGCCAACGCCAAACTAAGCATGGCGATTTTCGTCGTTTACCAAACGGTCACATGCAAATTACGGTGAATAACAACTTGAATCCATATCAGTTTTTATTAACATTAATTCATGAAATAGCTCATCATGTTACCTATCAAAAGTTTGGAAGAGTACAGCCTCATGGCAAAGAGTGGAAAACGGTTTTTCAACATTTAATGCTGCCTTTTTTACAGCCAGAGATTTATCCTAAAAATATTTTACCCTATTTAGCCAACTACTTAAAAAACCCGAAAGCGAGTACCGATACAGATGTAAATTTATCATTGGCATTACGAGAAGGAAAATCAGAAGATGGAAAGAATTTTATCTTTGAAGTTCCAAACGGAAGTGTTTTTCAGTTTAAAGAAAAACTATATAAAAGAGGAAATAAACGCAGAACACGCTATGAATGTTTAAATTTAGAAAATAAGCGCGTGTATCTGTTCAATCAAAATGCAGAGGTGAAACTCGTAGTTTCTAAATAAACAAAATAGTATGAACTCTAATTATTATGCAGTAATTATGGCGGGGGGTGTAGGTTCTCGTCTTTGGCCGGTAAGTACCGAAAAGTACCCAAAACAGTTTCACGACCTATTAGGAACCGGTGAATCTTTACTGCAAAGAACTTTTAGTAGAATTAATCAATTAATTCCTTCTGAAAATATTTTAATCGCTACGAATAAGCGTTATGAAGAATTAGTATTAGAGCAGCTTCCTAAAATTAGTAGTAAACAAGTACTACTTGAGCCTACAATGCGCAATACTGCTCCCTGTATTTTATATGCTGCGTTAAAAATTCGTCAGCAAAAAGAAAATGCTGTAATGCTGGTAGCTCCGTCGGATCATTGGATTGAAAACGAGACTGAATTTATTAAGAATATTGAGACTTCTTTTAACGCTTGTGCTAAAGAAGATATATTGATGACCCTAGGAATTCAACCAAATCACCCTAATACAGGTTATGGCTATATTCAATTTGAAGAAAATGCTTCTGAAATAAAAAAGGTTAAAACATTTACTGAAAAACCAAACCTACAAAAAGCTACTCAGTTTTTAGCGAGTGGTGACTATCTTTGGAATGCAGGGATTTTTGTTTGGTCTGCTTCTAGCATTTTAGATTCTTTTAAAAAACATCTTCCTGAAATGGTTGGCATTTTAGATGATGGGAATAATGTGTACAATTCCGATTTTGAAGACGATTTCATTAAAAATAATTATGAAAAATGTGAAAACATTTCTATTGACTTCGGAATTATGGAACGCTCTGAAAAAGTACATGTACTCCCTGTAGATTTTAGCTGGGATGATTTGGGTACCTGGGGTTCTTTATATAACAAACTTGGTAAAGACACTCACCAAAATGCGACAGTTGGAGCCACAACTATTTTTAAAGACGCCAGCGGAAATATGGTCAGCACTAAAAACGGTAAAAAAGTAATAGTTCAAGGATTACAAGATTTTATTGTGGTAGAAAAAGATGATGTTTTGGTTATTTGCCCACGTAAAGACGAACAAGATATTAAACAGCTACGAACTGAAGCAAAAGAGAAGTTTTAACAAACTACCTCTCTTTTTATAAGATATTATTGATTAATGGAATATTCTAACATTCTTAACATAGGAATTTTAGCACATGTTGATGCTGGTAAAACTACTTTAACCGAACATTTATTATACCATACAGGAGCTATAAGAAATATAGGAAGTGTAGATAAAGGTTCTACTGTTACTGATAGTTTAGCACTGGAAAAAGAACGTGGAATTTCCATAAAAGCAGCAACCACTTCTTTTATTTGGAATAATACCAAAGTTAATCTGATAGATACTCCAGGGCACGTAGATTTTTCTAGTGAAGTTGCAAGAACTTTATGTATAGTAGATGCTGTTGTTTTAGTTGTTTCAGCAGTTGAAGGTGTGCAAGCTCACACTTTAACTATTGCAGATGCTTTACAAAAACTAAAAATTCCGACAATAATTTTTATTAATAAAATTGACCGACAAGGAGCAGATACTGAGAGTATTTTAGAACAAATAAAAGATGAGCTTCAAATTAAAACTGTATCTATCTATACCAGTCAGCACGAAGGATTAGATGCTGCTTGTATTAATCCTGTTTTTCATAATATTTTAGTTCCCAAAGAACAAAAAGAAACCATCACAGAAGAACTGATTGAAACTGATGAAAACTTGTTAGAACAATACTTAAACGGTCACACCATTACTGATGAAACCTATATAAAATCTATTGTAAAAAACACTTCCAAAGCTTTAATTTCCCCTGTATTTGTTGGAATTGCTAAAAACAACATTGGTGTAAAGGAGCTATTAGACGGATTAACAAGTTTCATCAAACCAGATAAGAATACTACCACACAAGAAATTTCTGCTTATGTGTACAAACTAGAACACCATAAAACTCATGGTGTTATGGCACATGTAAAAGTTTTTTCGGGTGAGTTATCCTCTAAATCGGTTGTTTATAATCATACCCAATCAGTAGAAACTAAAATAAACCAATCGAAAGTTTTTCATCATACCAAACATATTGACACTACTATTAAAACTGGTGATATCGGAATTATTACAGGTGTTGTTGATACAAAAACAGGAGACATTCTTGGCAACCCCGAAGGAATTCCAAAACTTCCCGAATTAAACACACCTGTTTTGAGTGTACAAGTAATACCTTATAATGATAAAGATTACAATGCTTTAGCGCAGGCTTTACAAATCATAGACAGAGAAGATCCAACACTACAATTTAAATGGCATAAACCCGAAAAAGAATTATTATTGTTACTAATGGGAGATATGCAAATTGAAGTGCTTACACATGTTTTATTAGAGCGATTTTCAATACCAGCTACTTTTACAGAGCCTCAAATTGTTTATAAAGAAACCATAAGCAAAGCCGCAGAAGGTTATGTTCGTTATTGGATGCCTAAACCTTGTTGGGCAATCATGACTTTTTTAATTGAACCTGCTCCTCTAAATTCTGGTGTTAGTTACCAATCTATTGTTTCTAAAAATGATATTCATAACAAATATCAAAATGAAATAGCCAGAACGATTCCTAAAGCTTTAGAGCAAGGTTTACTTGGTTGGGAAGTAACCGATGTAAAAATAACATTGATTAAAGGAGAAGATCATAATGTGCATTCAAGACCAGGTGATTTTAACTTAGCTACTCCAATGGGAATCATGAAAGGTTTACAAGCTGGTGGAACACATTTACTGGAACCTTTAGTTCGCTTTGAAATAAAAACCAATGAAGAGTTTTTAAGTAAAATTATATCTGAACTTACTACGAGAAGAGCTACTATCAACTCTCCTACTTTTCAAAACGAAATGATGCATCTTACAGGAACGATTCCTGTTGCTACTTCTTTAGATTTAAGTATTAAATTAAATACTATTTGTAGTGGTCGTATACGTTTGCGAATGATTTTTCATGGTTATGACGTGTGTCCTGAAGGAGAAGGAAAGTCAAGACCTTTTAAAGGAGTTAATCCATTAGACGAAGCTCAATGGATTTTACATCGACGAGGTGCTTATAAAGCTGACGAACGAGTGATTTAGTTTACCTTATTTACTTCACTCAACACCAAAGAATTAAAAGCTTCTCCCTCACTTATAAAGTGACTTTTTATAGAGATATAATTAAGAGAATCAACCTTTCCTTCTAAACGCATATAATCTTTTTCGGTGGTTAGTATGATTTTTTCTTGAGATTGCAACTCATCAAAATTTTTCTTGATAGTTGTAATATCTTGATTCGTAAAATTGTGATGGTCAGGAAAGTTTAGATGCTTGAAACTTACTTTCTTTTCTTTCAAAAAATTCAATAAAGGAGTCGGATTCGCAATTCCCGTCACTAACAATACTTCTTTATCTTTCAAATCATCAATTGTTAACTCATTTGTTCCTTTTAAATTCTCATCGTAAGCTATTGTTGTAAAGAATACTTTTTGATATGGCTTCGGATTAAGCTTTCGTACTATCTTTTCTTGCGCTACTTCAGATAAATTTTCAGGACATTTCGTAACCACAATCACCTTTGCTCGTTTAGCTCCTCTCCTACTTTCTCGCAAATTTCCTGTAGGCAATAAAAAATCATCTACAAATAAATCGTTGTACTTTGTTAGTAAAACATAACTACTCGCCGTTACTTTTCTATGCTGATAAGCATCATCCAACAACACTATTTCTGGCGGATTATCACGCTGTAACAATTGTTGAATTCCGTTCGTTCTATTAGCATCCACAGCTACGGTAACATCTTTTTTAAACTTCTTATAAAACTGTAAGGGTTCATCACCTACATCTTCAGCAGTATGTGTGTCATTTACTACTTGAAATCCTTCTGTTTTACGTTTATATCCACGACTTAAAACTGCAATTCTATAATTATCTTTTAGTAAACGTATCAAATATTCAATCTGTGGAGATTTTCCTGTTCCGCCTACACTCAAATTACCAACAGCAATTAAAGGAATATCAAAAGAAGTAGATTTTAAAATGCCTACATTAAAAAACCAATTACGAATCCTCGTAATTACATCGTACAAAACAGCAAACGGAAATAATAAAAATCGAAGTAGCTTCATTACATCAAAAGTAATAATTTAAGCATTAATCTACAGGATACTTTTATTTTCATTTTTCTACTTTGTAACTTTGCTATAGTAAATATTTTGAAAACATACCCAAATGCAAATAAAAGACGTCACCAACTATATTGAACAATTAGCTCCACTTTCATATGCTGAAGATTTTGATAATGTTGGCTTACTAATAGGAAACTATCATACTGAAGTTACTGGAGTTTTAGTTACGCTAGATACTCTTGAAGAAACTGTGGATGAAGCAATTGCTAACAACTGTAATCTTATTGTAAGTTTTCACCCTATTGTGTTTAGTGGTTTGAAAAAAATTAATGGTAACAATTATGTAGAACGCGTTGTATTAAAAGCTATTCAAAACAACATTGCTATTTATGCTACACATACAGCCTTAGATAATGTAAACAATGGAGTTTCAGCTAAAATGGGAGAAGTTTTAGGGTTAGAAAACATGAAAACTTTGATTCCTAAAAAAGGAATCATCAAAAAACTAACAACTTATGTTCCGTTTGCAGAGGCTAACAATCTTCGTAAAAAATTATTTGAAGCTGGCGCGGGAAATATTGGGAATTATGATAACTGTTCTTTTAATGTAGAAGGAAAAGGAAGTTATAAGGGCAACGAAAACTCAAATCCTACTATTGGAAAAAAAGGAGTATTGATGTTTGAAGAAGAAACCTGTATTACAGTAACATTTGATTCTTATTTAGAAGGAAAAATACTTACTGCTCTTTTTAAAAATCATCCGTATGAAGAGGTTGCCTACGAAGTTATTACTCTTGATAATCAAAACCAACACGTAGGAATGGGAATGATTGGTGAACTCCCTTCAGCAATGAATGAAAAAGACTTTTTGTTGTTTGTAAAAGACACCTTTAAAACAGGGTGTGTACGACATTCTGAGTTACTTGACAAACCTATTAAAAAAGTCGCCCTACTAGGAGGCTCAGGTAGTTTTGCTATTAAAAATGCTATACGAGCAGGTGCTGATGCTTACATAAGTGCAGATTTTAAGTACCATGAATTTTTTAAAGCTGAAAAAAACATCTTACTTACTGATGTTGGACATTATGAAAGCGAACAATTTACAAAAAATCTTTTAGTTGATTATCTTAGCAAAAAATTTAGTACTTTTGCAATTATTTTAAGCAAAAAAAGTACAAATCCAATACACTATATTTAACAGATGGCAAAAAAAGAAGTAACGGTAGAAGAAAAATTAAGAGCGTTATACGATTTACAGTTAATCGATTCTAGAATTGACGAAATTAGAAACGTTCGCGGTGAATTACCTTTAGAAGTTGAAGATTTAGAAGATGAAGTTGCCGGATTAAACAAAAGACTTTCTAATTTAGCTGAGGATGTTAAAAATTTAGAAACTGATATTAGTAATAAAAAGTTAGCGATTGAAGAATCAAAAAACTTAATTACTAAGTATGAAGAACAACAAAAAAATGTTCGTAATAACCGTGAGTTCGATTCTTTAACTAAAGAGGTTGAATATCAAGAATTAGAAATTCAATTATCTGAAAAGAGAATTAAAGAATATAAAGCTAAGATTGTTCAAAAGAATGAAGTTATTGGTAGCACTAAAGAGAAATTAGATAGACAAGAAGCTCATTTAACTCATAAAAAAGGTGAATTAGACGCTATTTTAAAAGAAACACAAAAAGAAGAGCAATTATTAAAAGAAAAATCTGAAGAGTTTGCTGAATCTATTGACAAACACTTGTTAACAGCATATAAAAGAATTAGAACTAAAGTTAGAAACGGGTTAGCTGTTGTTGCTATTGAGCGTGGAGCTGCTGGAGGTTCTTTCTTTACTATTCCTCCACAAATACAGTTGGAAATAGCTAACCGTAAAAAAATTACAATTGATGAACACAGTGGTCGTATCTTAGTAGATGCTGCTTTAGCTCAAGAAGAAAAAGAAAAAATAGATAATTTATTTGCTTAATATTTTTCTTAAAATATATACAAAGCCTCCAAAAATTTGGAGGCTTTTTTATTGCTATCAATTTTGATTGTAAAATTAGTAACAATTAAAAATCAAAGCTCCTCACTTTTCACCTAACGTTACATTTTCGTATCTTGCATTCTGCTTATGATACAATTTATATTAAATAATCAGGTAATAAAAACTACAGCAAATGCTGGTATTACCCTACTCGATTTTATTAGAGAACACCAACAGTTAAAAGGCACAAAAATAGGATGTCGTGAAGGTGATTGTGGTGCTTGCACCGTTCTAATCGGCGAACAAAAAAACGGTAGCCTTAGCTATCAAAGTATAACTTCGTGTATTTCTCCTTTAGGGAATGCTAACGGAAAACACATCGTTACGATAGAAGGCATCAATTTACCAAAAGAGCTGAATACCGTTCAAAAAGCAATGACCGATAATTATGCGATGCATTGTGGTTTTTGTACACCAGGTTTTGTGGTATCTATGACTGGTTATGCTCTTGACAGTAAACAAACAACTTCTTGTAAAGATGCTGTCAGCGGAAACATTTGTCGTTGTACAGGGTATAAATCGATTGAAAAAGCAGGTTTTGAAATAGAGCAAAGACTACAACAAAAAGATAACAACCATCAAATTGACTGGCTAATCAAAGAAGGATTTATTCCCAATTATTTTGAAACTATCCCTGAAAAATTAGCACAAATACAACCAAAAACCTTTGATAAAGTTATAGCCAATCATGAATTTGCAGCCAAACAAAATAATGCCTTGTTATTTCCTGTAGGAAAAATTTGGAAACAATATAACGAGCATGAAAGTAATACCTCTTTTTTGTATAGTTCTGATAATTTTCATCCATCAACAGCAGGAAGTTTTTTAGCAGCCTTAACTATTTTTCATCAATTACACCCTACAAAAAACATCCAGCAGCTTCCGTTTAAAAAATACCAAAAATGGGTAGCTGATAAAGGCTCTTTTGATTTTCTAACACAACTCATACAAAAGCAATAAATAGTTAAAATTTCTCCTACTCTTTACCTTTCAGCAAGAAAAATAACAATGTCTTAACAGACCGTTTACGCTCTCTTCACTCATAAAAACAATTAGTTTATAAATTTGATAGTTAATCAATTAACTATTTCTGCAAACTAGATTCTATAAGAATTTATACACCATTAAACTAATTTAACCCCCATGAGAAAAACTATTCTTTTTGCCTGCTTCTTATTAGTAGGAAGCCTTATCAAATTACACGCGCAAAGTGTAAACCCTTCAAAAATCACTTATGCTCCTAACGAAACTATTACTGTCAATTTTTCAAACGGTCCTGGCAATGCAAAAGACTGGATTGGTATTTATCACCAAGGAGATACCCCTGGTCTTGTAAGTTCTATTGATTGGTTGTATGTAAACGGACAAAAAAGCGCCACTAAAAAACTTAAAAATGGAGCGGTTACCTTTTCAGCTGGTTTGCCAAATACTGGAACTTACAATGTGTATTTTTTACAGAATGACGGATACACGATATTAGCCTCTTCAAGTTTTACGGTAGGTACAGAAACTCCAACCTGTACTCCTATTTCACAATCTGGATGGAGTTTACAGTATGTAGACAGTCAGGAAACATCGGGTGAAAACGGAGTAGCTACCAATGCCTTTGATGGCGATACGTCAACTATTTGGCATACCGAATGGAATGCTAGTCAACCTACGCACCCGCATGAAATTCAAATTAACTTAAACGGTATATACGATGTTTGTGAGCTAAAATACTTACCTCGCCAAACAGGAACCAACGGTACCATTGCCGATTATCAAATTTATATAAGTGATACTCCTTCTAATTGGGGAACAGCCGTTGCGACGGGAACCTTTGCTTCCAATCAAACAGAAAAAACGGTTGGTTTTCCTAAAAAACAAGGACAATATGTGCGTTTAGTAGCCACTTCTGATATCAACGGTGGAAATTATACCTCTGCTGCGGAGATTAACATCAGCGGTACCTTAATTCAATCGGGAGCTCCAGT
Organism: Tenacibaculum sediminilitoris; assembly: GCF_964513795.1. Taxonomy (NCBI): domain Bacteria; kingdom Pseudomonadati; phylum Bacteroidota; class Flavobacteriia; order Flavobacteriales; family Flavobacteriaceae; genus Tenacibaculum; species Tenacibaculum sediminilitoris. The sequence goes on from NZ_CAZEQR010000010.1 coordinate 18,397, forward strand.
AGCTAACTTCACTTCAAACACCACTTCTATTATTTCAGGACAACAAATTTCTTTTACAGATAGTTCAACGAACAATCCTACCTCATGGAATTGGACATTTGAAGGAGGAACACCTGCTACGAGTACTGCTCAAAATCCAGCAGTAACCTACAACACCGAAGGAACGTATAATGTTACTTTAACTGCAAGCAATACTACGGGTAGCCATACCATTACTAAAACAGGTTATGTTACTGTTCGTAACACGAACAGTCTTAAAGTATTGCAATTTAATATTTGGCAAGAAGGAACTTCGGTACCTAACGGAATGACCTACATTAGAGATGTTATTGCCAACGTAAACCCAGATATTGTATGTTTTAGCGAAGTAAGAAACTATACAGGTGATTGGACAACCAAAATTGTAAACAACCTTGCGGCTATTGGCTTAAACTATCACAGAGGTTATGCTTATGGTGATGTTTCTATCATTAGTAAGTACCCTATCACCTCATCGGGTACCAATCTTGGTGCGATTTCGGTTTTTGATGTAGATGTAAACGGACAAAGTGTTGTGGTAGCAACGGCACACTTAGATTATACGCATTACGCTAACTATCTTCCAAGAGGATACAACTGTGGAGGTTCTTCACCTTATAGCGGATGGAGTAAAATAGGAGCTGCAAACCAAGATCCACAACCCGTTACCGATCCTGCTATCATTACAGAACAAAATTTAGGTTCACGAAGAGATGAGCAAATTGCTGCCTTTATCAATCATGTAAAAAATGAAACTCGTCCGGTTATTTTAGTCGGTGATTTTAACGAACCTTCGCACTTAGACTGGACAGCAAGACAAGCCAATATGTTTGACCACCACGGAGTGGTATTCCCTTGGCATACGACTAAAACTTTAGAAAACAATGGTTTTGTAGATGCCTTTAGAGAAGTATATCCTGATGAAGTTGCCAATCCTGGTATCACCTGGCCTTCTGTAGCTACAGGAGTTGGAAGTACTAGTTGGACACCAGAAGCTGACGAAAGAGATCGTATTGACTATATTTTTTACCGAGGTGCTACCCTTTCTGCAACCAGTGCTGCTCTTGTAGGTCCAAAAGCTTCGTATGTTAACAATGTATCGAGTATCGCAAACACCCAAAACGATACCTTTGAAGCTGATCAATTATCGTGGCCTTCTGACCATAAAGGAGTAAGTGCTGTAATTAACCTATCTGCAAATACTGCTGCTAGAACGTTTGAAACAACCGATAACACTTCACAAACCAATAATACCTTTAGCATATATCCAAACCCTACAAAAGGTATGGTAAAGATTAAGTGTGAAGACTGTACTCCGTTTACCTATACAGTACGAAACTTTTTAGGACAAACAATTTTACAGCAAACCGCTACACAAAACAATGTGAACATCAATTTAAAATCAGCACTTAAAGGTTTGTATTTTGTTGATGTAAAAACCAAAGAAAAAACAGCTACCTATAAAGTTATAAAAGAATAAAACACCCCCAAGAAGCTACTACAGAAATAGAGAAACTTTGATACCATAAAATCCCAAGTTCCTAGCTTGGGATTTTTTACTATATTTAGTTCTCAAAAAATGAAAAGAATAAAATTGCTAAAAACTTCTGCTTATCCTACCTAAAAAGGAGTATAATGGTAAGTTTATTCTGTATATAAACTAGTTACCTACAATACTGAAAAAACCGTGACAGAAACAGGATTAACTGTATTAAACTCAATTATTAGTGCTGGAATTGGAGCAATTTCTGCGTTAGCAGTAGTATTGATTGAAGGAAGACGAGAGAAGAAAAAGGAAAAGCAAAATGAATATGATACTTATAAAAAGTATTCAAAACCAATTATGTTCGCAGCGGAGACTTTAGCCTGGCGAATTAATGAAATATTGACCTTTAATGCTGCTTTTTTATTGCCAGACGCACCTGAAAATGGTTTTTTTAAGTACAAATTTGACAGCACGGTTTATCGACTTTGTGCTTTAATTGGATGGATTAGAGCTGCACAAAAAGAGCATTCATACCTCGAAGGGTTTGGAAATACGAAAAACGCCAAAGTTCGAGAATCTATTATTTCCCTTCAAAAAGTTCTTGCGGATGGCAGTCAAGTCGAAGTTTCTATAATTGAAGAACTATCAAAACTTTACAATATTCCAATCAAGGAATTATCCGATAAGGTAAGGTCAGAAATTGGAGTTGAATGCGAACGAATAGTCTTTAAGTACATTCCAGACCAAGTTAAAAAGAACGTGGCTCTTTTAAAAGACAAGGAGCAGTTGAAATTAGTGAACGAAGTAATTGATTTGATTTGTGAAAAAACGCAATCAACTAAACTAGAAAAAAAAGAAATAAAGAAGAAACTGGATATTGCAATAGACGAAATTGCAAGAGAATTCTGTTGGATTTACAGAGACTGGCAAAACGCTATTGGCGATGAAATGCTGATAAAATTAAATGATAGTTATCGTTATTATGACGTCATTGGATTTTCAGCCTTTATGGACAAAAATGCAGAAAATGTTTGGCTACAAAAAGTGAATAACCTTTTTGCCAATTTAGACATTTCAATTGATAATAGATTTGATTCAAGAGTTGGACAAATTAAAGATATTTATATCGCCCTAATTAATTTGATTCAAGAGTTGAACAATTCCATTGAAGATGAGCAGGCAATTTCAAGTAATAGTTTGGACAAACTGTCTCAATATTCAGCGGAATTAAAGAAACAGCGGGGAAAAGTACTGTAGGTAACATTGTATATAAAAAATAGCGCAAGTTATTGATAATAAAATGGTTTGGGTGTTTTTGGAAAGTCGCCAATTTTTTAAATTTGACGATTTCCAAGTAAAAAAAATAAATAGTAAAATTTAAAAATTCGGCTTATGTTCGTCCGAAAAGTTATCGCTTGATTACTGCGCTACTTTTCATATACGAAGCCGTTGTAGCTAATTTGACCAAAAATGATAAAATCTCTAATCCGTAAATTATTTCTTTCCGAAGAAAAACGAAATGAAATTATAAATGACCTGAAAAGCAATCCGAATTTCAGAACTAAAGAAGAAATTGAAAAAGACGGAACTGACTCAATCGAGCCCGATTCCTCTTTAGAAAAAGGTAAAGTTCAATCAATATTTTCACCTGAATTGGGAAATCAAAAGGGTTTGACTTTAGCAAAATGGTATTTTAAGCCAGGAGATATTGTCAAGAGAGGAGACATTGTCTGTGAAATAGGGAATGAAAATATTACAATGGAATTTGAAAGCTTTTACAGCGGAAAAATAATATCCACGTGCAGATTAAATCAAAAACTAACAAGCGGAATAGAACTTTTCAAAATAGAAGGAATATAAAAAACTAGCTACAACAATGTCTAAAAATAATAGCGGTTTAATCGCTAAAACAAAAATATATAAATATAAAAAAGGTCTGTATTTAGCCGAAAAGTTAGTGTGTAAAAATCCGCTACTATTCTTATACTAAACGTTGACAACAATTTGAAAAATGAACTGGAAAAAATACGAAAAGGAAATATTTGAAATTTTCAGAAATGAATATCCAGATGCCGAAATAACTCTCGATGCGAAAATTGTTGGCAGATATTCCAAAAGAAGCAGACAAATTGATATTCTAATTGAACAATATGTTGCGGGAAATAGATTGAGAATTGCAATAGATGCAAAGTTTTTTAATAAAAAAATAGATGTAAAAACCGTTGAAAACTACATCTCTATGTTAAATGACATAGAAGCACATAAAGGACTTTTGATTACGAATGTTGGATATTCACAGACTGCTTTAAATCGAGCTTATTATGACCCGACTGACATAGAACTTGACATTTTGAATTTTGACCAGTTAAAGGAATTTCAAACAGAATATGCTCTGCCCTTTGCTGGAAATAATGCTGTTGACCTATTCGCTCCATTTGGTTGGGTTATAGATGCTAGAAGTTGTCCGAATTGGTTAGCTACGCTTTATCAAAGAGGTGTTGAGTTTGATGTTGAAATGGACGAATGGATGTATGTAAACTTTTGGAACAGAAAAGAAAATAATGACACCGTTGATGACTTATTAAAAATTCAAAAAGACGGATTTGAACAAGATAATTATGAGGTTGAAATCGAGTATTTAAATACAATAAAAAGAAAAGACTCTAAAGTTGTTTTAAGAAAGGTCAAATACAAGAAACATCCAATTCCTGAATATACTGGATTTGTGGAATTTGAGGATTTCATATTTTTTATCGTTATGTTTTCACCTGTCGAACTATCTAACAAAAATATAAGGAAAATGGAAAATATTTTGACCACTATAACACCTAGGAGAATTGAAATAAAAACTGGTGGCAATAACGTATAACCGCAATTACGACGGATTCTACTATTTCTAAAATTCTTTGGTTTGTTACATTTTTAGTTATTAATTGTTTAAATATCTACTACTCTTTTAAACCTATTTACCTATAGATATTATTTTTTCAAAACAAAAAACGCAGTTAACTGCGTTTTTATGTATATTTGACCAAAATAGTCGTATGAACAATGATTTAGTAAGAGAAATGGGCTACATCGCTTTAGCAACACGACTAAAGCGAATTAGTGATAAAATGACCCATAGTACGCGGTTAATGTATCGAAACTTAAATATTGACATAGAACCTAACTGGTATTTAGTTTTAGTAATCGTACAACAAACCCCCAATATTTCAGTAATGGAGATTGCTGAAAAATTAGGTTTTACGCATCAGTCAGTAATTACGATTACCAACAAAATGGTAAAAAAAGAGTACTTACAAGTTTCAAAAGACGAAAAAGATAAAAGAAAAACCGTTTTTAATTTAAACCAAAAGGCAGTCGAAATTCTACCCAAAATAGAACAAATATGGGGCTATGGTAAAGAAGTAATCTATGAGTTACTCAATGAAGATATATCCATTATTGAGCATTTAGAGGTATTAGAATCCAATCTCGAAAAAGCATCCTTTGGCGAAAGAATACTAGAAAAAAACAACTAACAATTCATATGAAAAAACACAACTACAAAATAAAAGTTGAATGGACAGGAAACGAAGGTAACGGAACCTTGAATTATAAGTCGTATAAGAGGGATCATAAAATTATAGCACCCGGGAAATATGGCGAAATAAAGGGTTCATCTGATCCTTCTTTTTTAGGAGACCAAACACGATATAACCCAGAAGACCTTTTTTTATCTTCCCTATCTGCTTGTCATATGCTTTGGTATTTGCATTTATGTTCAGTTCACAAAATCATCGTAACTGACTATGTAGATAATGCTACAGGAATTATGGAAGAAACTGAAAATGGAAGTGGAAAATTTACGGAGGTTACCCTCAATCCAATCGTGAAAATCATTGACGAAAATATGATTCCTAAAGCTAACGAACTACACCATGAAGCAAATAAAATGTGCTTTATTGCTAATTCTTGCAATTTCAAAATAGGACATAATCCAAACACATTGGTGGGATAAAAACCAACTAGTAACAATATATAACTCTAATTCCGAATAGATTCGACCACGTCCGAATTTATTCGGAATTTTTATACTAGCACCAAACAAAAAATTAAAGTATCTTTAATCCGACAATTACCGGTTATACAAAATCGCTGTCGCAAAAAAGAAAAAGTAACCTTATGAACACACCTATTTTAATCGCTAATATCTTAACCTTATTAGCCTTCTTTATTCATACTTTTATGGGCGACAAAGAATTGAAAATAATTGAGCCCGAAGACGATCCAAAACATTTAAAACGAGAAAAATGGACCATGGCGAGAAGTGGTTGGCATTGGATTTCGTTTGATTTATTGTTTGCCTCAATTGGACTTGGACTTATCAATTTTACCGACTATTTAGAAAATGAAACCCTGTTACTTCAACTATTAGCCATCTACTTTTTTGGATACGGAGTTGCTTGGTTGATTGGGATAACAATTTCTAAAAAATTTCCAAAAAACTATTTAAAATTAGGACAATGGATGTTGTTGTGGCTAATAAGCGGACTCATTTATTGGGGAATACACTAAATAGCTACGCTAAGTTCAGCAGATATATAAACTTGTCATCAAAAGCTTCATAAAAGACATTAAATAAAAATCATGAAAAAAGTAATTCTATTTCTCTCATTAATAACTATTGTTTCTCTCACTAACGCTGTTAACGCACAAGAAATCAACTCCTCTGAAATAGACGCTCTTGTAAATAGAGCATTAGCTTCAACTCCTTCAGTAGGAATTGCAGTCGCTGTGGTGAAAGATGGAAAAATAATTCATTCGAAAGGATACGGAGTTAAATCTATTAAAAACAAAGAAAAGGTAGACGAAAACACTTTGTTTGCTATTGCTTCAAACTCAAAAGCATTTACGGCTGCTACCCTTGCAATATTGGTTGATGAAGGAAAACTGAAATGGGAAGATAAAGTGATTACTTACATTCCTGAGTTTAAAATGTACAACGATTATGTGACCGCTAATTTTACCATTCTTGACCTTTTAACCCACAGAAGTGGTTTAGGGTTGGGCGCTGGAGATTTAATGATTTTTCCTGATGGATCCAATTTCACAATCAAAGATGTAGTGAATAGTTTTCAATATCAAAAACCAGTTTCTGCATTCCGTACCCAATACGATTACGACAACCTTCTATACATAGTAGCAGGAGAAGTTGTAGCTCGAGTTAGTGATATGCCTTGGGCAGATTTTGTACAGTCAAGAATATTTAATCCGTTAGGAATGAAAAATTCTGCTCCTATAAGTTCCAAATTAGCCAAAAATGCAAACCTAGCATTCCCGCATGATTCCGAAGGTAAAAAAATAAAACAATTGGCTACTTACCATAACGATTTGGTTGCTGCTGCTGGTGGTATTTACGCAAGTGTACACGATTTAACCCAATGGATGCTTGTGCAACTAAACAATGGGAAATATGGGAAAGAGGTATCCAATCAATTGTTTTCTGAAAAACAACAAAAACAAATGTGGAAACCACATACCAACTTAGGATTCTCCACGAAACCTAACCCAATAACCCAGCAACATTTTGCAGCTTATGGCTTGGGTTGGTTTATTGCAGATAAGCAAGGAAAAATTGTAACTAGTCATACAGGTGGTTTACCAGGTATGCTATCAAAAACGGTGTTAGTTCCTGAACTTAACTTGGGAATTGTGGTTTTAACAAACTCCTTACCTGGAGGAAAAGCATACAGTGCTATTCCTGAAACAATATTGGATTCATATTTAAAGATTGAAAAACGAGATTGGGTTAAAATATTAGCGGATCAAACAAAAGCTACTGGGCAAAAGTCAGATTCTGTTACTACCAAAGTTTGGAAAACTGTTGAAAAGAACAAATCAGTAAGCATAAATTTAAACAACTACTTAGGAACCTATAAAGATGATTGGTTTGGTGAAGTAGAAATATCGTTAAAGAATGGAAAGCTTTGGTTTACCTCTAAACGTTCACCAAAGTTGAATGGACAAATGTTCTACTATAAAGCGACTACTTTTGCTATAAAATGGGAATATACAGACATGAATGCCGATGCGTTTGCTACATTTAATTTAGATGAAGAAGGCAAAGCAATGGGTATAAAAATGAAAGGCATATCTCCTAACATTGACTTTAGTTTTGATTTTCAAGATTTAGACTTAAAACGAGTTGAGAAATAACTAGTTTTTACCTAACCCCTATAAAAGCCCCCCGATTACTATGAAAAACAACAGATCAACTAAACTAGATCACAATTTTTTAACAGAGTATAAATTATCTACTGCTCCTCCTCCAACAGATGCTTTGTTCTGGAAAATGTGGAATGCCTGCCAAGACATTGCTAATGAAACATTGAATACTCAATTTATTCAAGAGATTAAATCAGGAACACTCAACCCTTTACATTATGGAGGGTTTAATATTAGTGACGCCTACTACTGTTTTAAAGGAGCGCAAGATTATCTAAATGCAATGGACAGAACTTCAAATCCAACTCTTAAGGCATTATTACACAAAAAATACAATAGCTATCAAAAATACAATGATACGTTTCCAAAAACATGGCGTATTAAAGATGCAGAGGGGATTGTACCTAGTGAGGTTTGTAAGTTGTATTCTAAATTTGAGTCGATGGTAGCCTCTCATCAAGAGCCTATTTACGCACTTATAGTAATGATACCTTGTGAATATTTATGGGCGTGGTTAGCCGCACAGCTATCTCCTACTTCTTCAAAAAATCTTTATGCTCCATGGATTACTGGCAACAATGACCCTAATGGTTCTTATGCGATGGGTAATTTTTTAGAGGAGTACCAGAAAGAAAATCCTATAGATGAAAAATTAGCAACACAGCTGTATACCCAAGCAATAACCTACGAATACCAAAATTTTAATACTGCTTTAAACAGTTAAAAAAAAGCTTCCTTGCTATTTTGTAAGGAAGCTTTTTTTAGCTAATGAAACCAAACAATTTAAGGTTTCATACATTTTTTCAATACCTCTTCTGCTCTTTCTTTATTGAATCTTGGATAAAATTTCTCCGTTATTTTTTCTTCTTTTCCTAACTCAATTGCTTTCTTGATATTATTACAAAAAGGTTTAGTAGGCTGCCCAAAAAAACGAGCCGCTCCCATATCAGATTCTGCTTTACTAAGTATAACTCTTGGATTATTAGGAGCTATTTTTAATGCTTTTTCATAAAGTCCTGCATTTTTCATTGACATAGTCATTCCATATTTTTGACCGTCATAAGCCATATAACCTACATGTAACAGAGCTTGAGTAATTAATATTTCAGGGTTTTCTGGAGAAATCGATTTTGCAGTATCTAAAAATTCTTGTGCCTTATTTAATTTAGCAATTAACGTTGCTTCTTCTTTTATTTGAAAACTTTCTAATATATAAATCATTCCTGCATAATAAGAAGGTAACCAGTTTTCTTTTTCTACTTTAGAAATACGTTCAAATAACTGAGCTGCTTCTGTAGTTTTATTCGTTTCCCATAACTCGAATGCCTTAGTCATTCCTTTTTCGTATTGACTTTGTGCTGATACATTTACAGCAAATACTATAGCTAAAAGTGTAATAATTTTTTTCATTTTTGATTTGATTTTAATTGATAGTTCAAATATCTTATGATTGCTATTGCTTACATAAAATACTATACTGAGTTGTTGTTTTTTATGACTGAATTGTTATAAGATTTAGATTTAAATCTACGTTCGAAATGACGAACTATGTAAACATTACGTCATTTCGAAAGAACGAGGAACGAGTGACGAGAAATCTTTTCCAAACTCTACTTCTAAAAACTCTTATAAATTGTTTAACTGATTATCTTTTTTATTATCACTAATTGTCCAAAAAAAACCCACAAAAAAGAAACTATCTACCGATGGTATAATAGCCTGTCGGTTGTATGTACCTGTTGAATTTGGTGTGTTTTTATAATTATAACCAAACACATTTTGTGTTCCTAACACATTATTTACTGAAAAATATAAGATTTTCTGTTGGCTAATTAAGTAAGCCCAATTCAAACTTACTGAATTGTAGTTTTTTGTTTTTTGGTTTAAAAACCCACCTTTATTAGGGTTGGTATAACTTCGTCCTGAAGCAAAACTATAACTCATTCCTACTTGACTTTTCCAATCTGCAATCCAATGCTTAGTTACCACCGACAAATTATGCTTTGATGCAAAATTAGGAGTAGCCTTATTTGGATAATTCTTATAATCTCTTTTGGTATCTAAAAACGAATATGATACCCAATAATCTGTGTTTTTTATATTTTTATTATCTCTCCAAAAAACATCAATTCCTTTAGAGAAACCTTCTCCTAGATTTGAGTAGTCGGTATTTGGATACGCTCTTTCTGTATCATATTTTACTAAATCTTGGTATTTTTTATAATACCCTTCTATTCTTAAGACTTGTTTATTTTTTACATATTGATAGTTGGCTATAAAATGGGAAGCATTTTCTGCTTTAAACTGGGTATTAAATTTTAAATATTCATTTTTTGGGTTTTGATAAAAGCGTCCATAAGCCAAAGAAAACTGAGTATTCTTTCCTGATTTGTATGCTAACGATGCTCTTGGAGAAATTGTAAATTCTTTTAACAACTTAGAATACTCTCCACGAACACCTAATTTAGTCGCAAGTTTTTTAGAAAAGAAGATATCTGCTTCTACAAAACTTCCTAAAATATTATTGTCAAATCCATAAACTGCATTTCCTTTCGTTTCACTTGAATAATCTTCAGAAAAGTCAGTTATAAAATACTCTGTTCCAAAATTAAGTTTAAACCTATTTGAAAATCGTTTTTTTACTGTTGCTTTAACATGTGCTGAATTCTCATTATCTACAACTTTATCTTCAACTATATTAATTTTTGAATTATCATTGTTAAACGACATCCCTCCAGAGATAGTCCAGTTATTGTGCAAATGTTGCTTATAAGACCCATTAAAATATAAATTTCTGTTTTTCAACCCAAAACGAAATCCATCTACATAATTAATATCTTCTTGAATCATATCAAATTCTGAATAACTATAAGCTCCATAGAGCTTCAACAGTGATTCATTAGTAAACCTAAATCGGTATACAACTTCACCATTTAACGATTGTACAGGTTTGTTCCAAGTATTTCTATCTGGAAATAATTTTTGATATGGTGCTAAATTGATATACGATGTATTTACGCTTAGTGAGTTTTTACCAAATACTTGAGTATTTCCCACCCCTAAACCAACGGTCATTAAAGATATATCTGTTTTCTCTTTTATTGCCTCATCATTGGTATTTAGTAACAAAACACTTGATAATGCCTGACCATATTCTGCTGAATAACCTCCTGTAGAAAATGTAATTCCCTTAAATAAGAACGGAGAAAACCGTCCACGAGTAGGAATATTTCGTGCAGAAGGGCTATAGGGTGTGAATACTCTAATTCCATCAATAAAAATTTGTGTTTCTTCTGCCTCTCCTCCGCGCACAAACAAACGTCCATCTTCACTTACCGATGAAGTACCTGGTAATGTTTGCAATGCTCCTACAAAATCACCTAAGGCGCTTGCTGTTGTTACTACATCTAAGGCTTTTAATGCAGTTACTTTTGCGTTATCTCCTGCTTCAAAAGTTCCTGCATTTATGGTTACGGCATCTAACGTATTCACATCTTCTCTAAGAATTATTTTTAAGTTTTTAAATGTTGAAACATCTGCTACTTTTCCATAGGTTTCAAACGAAATAAAAGATACAATCAATTTTTGCTGCCTTTTTTCTGAAGTTATAAAAGAAAAAAATCCTTTTTTGTCAGATGAAGTTCCATCATAAGTTCCTTCTAAATATACATTAGCTCCTTCTATTGAATTACCTTTAGCATCGGTTACTTTTCCTGATATAGTTGTTTGAGCAATTAATAATGTATGTATTAAAAAGCATACCGTAAATAATAAATGTTTCATTGTTGTTAGTTTTTGACACTACAAAACTGCTTTCTTTTCAAATTTAAACACAAAAAAAAGTACTCAACTGCATAATTTTATAGATGAATTGTTTTGTATATCTAAACTAAAGTTACTTAACTACCTTTATTTTTCTTTTCTTGCTTTTAATTATTCAAATCTTGCTAAATTTTAATACCTCAGACTTAAAATACTTTTCATAAAGTTGTATTTTTACATAGTATAAATTAACAATAATGGCACACGATTTAAGTGACTATAGAAAATCTTACAAAAAAAGAGAGTTACTAGAAAATAACTGTCCTGAAAATCCTATTGAATTATTTAGAGATTGGTTTTTTACTGCTGATGAATCAGAGATGGTAGATGAAGCAAATGCAATGACAATTGCTTCTATTGGACTGGATGGTTTTCCGAAAAGTAGAGTTGTTTTATTAAAAAAATATACTTGGGAAGGTTTTATTTTTTACACCAATTACAATTCAGAAAAAGGAAAGGCTATTTTAAATAACAACCATGTATGTTTATCCTTTTTTTGGGCTGGTTTAGAGCAGCAAATTATTATTAAAGGAAAAGCAGAAAAGCTTGCTGAAAATTTATCTGATGGGTATTTTGAATCAAGACCTGACGGAAGCAAATTAGGGGCTTGGGCTTCTAATCAAAGTAATGTTGTCACTTCACGTGAAGAGTTAGATAACGAGTTGGCTTCTTTTGAAAAAAAGTTTAAAAATCAAGAAATTCCAAGACCTAAGCATTGGGGCGGTTTTTTAGTAAAACCTATCTCTATTGAGTTTTGGCAAGGGCGTCCAAATAGAATGCACGATCGTATTCGATATAGCTTGCAAAAAGATTTTTCTTGGAAACTTGAACGTTTAGCTCCTTAGTTTTATATTTACATAGTATTTATATTTAAATGAAAACACTTTATATTGTTCGTCACGCAAAATCATCATGGGAATATGATAGCGTTAAAGATATTGACAGACCATTAAAAGAACGCGGCATTAACGATGCGCATCTTTTATCTAAATACCTAGCTAAAGAAATAAAAAGACCTGATGTATTTCTTTCTAGTAGTGCTAATAGGGCACTTCATACGGCTGTTATTTTTTGTGAGAACTTCGGGTACCCTTTATCCAACCTTAAAATAAAACGTCAGCTATACAGCTTTAGTGATGGTTATTTAGTAAAAACTGTTAAAGCTCTTGATGATAGCTTTAACAGTGCCATTGTATTTAGCCACGATCATGGCATTAATAGTTTTGTTAATAAGTTTGGAAACAAACCTATTGCACATGTAACTACTTGTGGGGTTATTGGAATAGCGTTTGATACAAAACACTGGAAAGATGTTAAAAAAGGAAATACCGTTTTAGTCGAATTTCCTAAAAACCATAGATAAATCAATAAATTTTGAAGATAAAAAAATACGGCGCTATTGATATTGGATCTAATGCAGTAAGATTATTAGTAGCCAACGTTATTGAAGAAAAAAATAAAGAACCTCAATTTAAAAAATCATCCTTAGTTCGGGTACCTATTCGTTTAGGAGCGGATGCTTTTGTTTCAGGAAAAATTTCAGAAGCCAACACTCAACGAATGGTTGATGCAATGCTGGCATTTAAGTTAATTATGAAAATTCATGGAGTAGAAAGATACAAAGCTTGTGCTACTTCAGCTATGCGAGAAGCAGAAAACGGTGAAGAAGTTGCTGCTACTATTTTAAAAGACACCGAAGTTAAAATTGATATTATTGATGGAAAAAAAGAAGCAGCTATTATATCATATACAGACTTAAATCAGTTAATAGAGTCTGATGCTACTTACTTATATGTAGACGTAGGAGGAGGTAGTACAGAGTTTACTCTTTTTTCTAAAGGTAAAATTATTAACTCTAAATCTTTTAAAATAGGGACTGTACGAGTACTTAACAATACAAAACCCGAAAATAAAGTACTTTTTAAAAAAATTCAAAAATGGATTGAAGAGAACACGAGTGATTACAGGCGTATTTCTTTAATTGGATCTGGAGGTAATATTAATAAGTTATTTAAAATGTCTGGCAGAGATGCTGGGAGACCTATTTCTTATATCTACCTAAATGCTCAATATCAATTCTTAAAAAAAATGAGCTATCAAGAGCGAATTTCAGAATTAAGTTTAAATCCTGATAGAGCTGATGTAATTGTTCCTGCTACAAAAATATATTTATCTGCTATGAAATGGAGCGGAGCAAGAAAAATCTATGTTCCTAAAATTGGACTTTCTGACGGAATAATTAAAAGCTTATATTTCAATAAGTTATAATTTTTTTATAGAAATTTTAATCGTCTTCAATTTTTGTACTATTTGTATAAATGTGACTTTTCATGCTTAAAAGGGTCATATGAAAAAGTGCTAAATATTCGCATATACAAATTTATAAATTATGAAAAAACTAATATTAGGGGTACTAATTACCACTGGACTAACTGTTTATTCTCAAGACTTACCTCAAAACCCAGAACCAGGAAAATGCTATGTTCGTTGTAAAACTCCAGAAGTGTGGAAAAATGAAGATGTTACTATTGAAATTGCTCCTGCTTATAAAAGAATCATAACACATCCTGCTGAATATAAAACTGTTACAGAAAGAGTTGTTTCAAAAGAAGCTGGTAAACGTTTAGAAATTATTCCTGCTGTTTGGGAAGATAAAATTGTTAGCTATCAAGCTAAAGATGATGCAAATAGTTTAAAAGTAATTAAAGCTACTTTTAAACCTGACGAAGAAGTAATTGAAACAAAAGCAGCTTCTGCTATATGGGAAATGAGTGAAAAAGCTCCAGACTGTGAGTCTAGCGACCCTAATGATTGTAGATATTGGTGTTATAAGCCTATACCAGCTCAGTTTGTCACTATACCTATAACTAAATTAGATATTGATGCAGCAACTCAAAAAACTGCAATACCTGGTTATGAAAAAACTTACACAAAGAGAGTGATGGTAACTCCTCCTACTACTAGAGAGTTTGAAATACCTGCTGTTTATAAAGAAATTACTAAACGTGTTTTGGTAAAAGATGCTTGGCAAGAAGAGATAACTGTTCCTGCTAAACAGAAAACTGTAACTAAAGAAGTTTTAGTTAGTAAAGGAGGTTTAACAACTTGGAAAGAAGTAGAGTGCGAGCTACTAACATACAACCCATTACCAATTAACTGGAACTTAGGTAGTGCTACCTTAACCTCAACAGCAAAGAAGCTTATTGATTCTAGATTATTACCTGTATTAAAAGATGGCGTTCAAGTTGAACTAGCTTCTCATACAGACTCGAGAGGGTCTAAAGCTTCTAATCAAGATTTATCTGAAAGAAGGGCTCAAGCTGTAGCGAACTATTTAATTTACAAAGGTGTAAATCCAAGTCAGTTAGTAGCCAAAGGTTACGGAGAATCTAAATTAAAAAATAGATGTTCTGATGGTGTTACTTGTACTGAAGCTGAACACAGGGTTAATAGAAGAACAGAATTTAGAGTTATTAATCAATAATAAGATTTAACTCTTATAAATAAAAAACGAGGTTAATTAAATTAACCTCGTTTTTTATTTATAACTGATTCAAAAAAAGGATAATAATATTCTGTTAGTAGTAAACCTTTTTTATAAGCTATAATTTTTTGCTTATGGTTTATAAAAAGTATTGTTGGATATGAAGATACTTTATATTTCTTTGCTAGCTTTTTATTTATTCCTAATTTTTCATTTTCTACTAAATCTTCATTAAAAGGGATGTCTGCCTCATACAAAATAAAGTTTTTCTCTGATAGTTTTTTAAATTTTTCTGTACTGAATAACTCTTTGTCTAGTTTTTTACAGGGACCACACCAATCTGAACCTTTGAAGTAAATTAACATCGGTTTCCTTTCTTCTTTTACTTTTTTTAGTGCTTTGTTGTAAGAGGATTCCCAGTTAGTAGTTTTTAAACTATCTGTCTTTTTTTCTTGGGAATAACTACTTATACAAACAGACATTACAACAACTAACAAAAATATTTTCTTCATATCTTAATACTATATTCAATAAAAGTAACAAAAATAATACCATTCTTATTAAACTGTAAGTGACTATTTAAAAAATATAGTGTCATACTAACAGGTAATTAGAGTAATCTCTTATTTACTATAAATACTCTAACAAAGTAATCAAAAAATAAAACCGAGCTATTAGCTCGGTTTTACTTTATATAGTTATTTTCTTTCTAACTCTAATTTATTTGTTTTTAACTCTTTTTGCATCCAACTCTTAAGTTCTTTTTCGTTTTTAACGACAATTGAATCTGCTAGTTTTTTGTTCCACTTTATAGATACTTTAGTAATTGTATCTATTTTAATAAAGTCATTAGAAGATAAAACCTTAGCTAAACTAATTTCTTTAATATCGTTATATCTAATTTTAGCTTCTTTACTAATCTTACTAAAAGGCACTGAGTTTTTGTCTCTATCTAACGCGTCTTGTTCAATTCTTTTATTCAGCTCTGTTATTGTTCTTTTAAGCTCTTCTATTTCTTTATGTAAACCTTTAATTACGTTATCTTTTTCATCTAAATCTGCGATAGCTCTATCGTAAGCATCTACTACTCTATCAACACTTTTAGCTTTATTCTCATTTACTACTAAACTATAAGAATCTATTCTAGGAAAGTTTTTCAATTCATTTCTTAAAAAAGATTCTGTTGCATCGCTAATATCTCCATTAAAAAACAAATTAATTGTTTTGTTCTTAACATCAATATTTTGGCGCTGTAACCACAAGTTGGGATTATCCATCACCTTTGTCTTTAAAAACTTTTCATAATTAGCGTTGATTATACTCTCTTTATAAACACCTATAAATGTAAAAACAGCTGGAACCATCACTAAAAAAGCAACAATAGATGCTATTCTTGCAATTCTTTTACGTTTTGCCGAGTTTACATAACGAATCATTGTAAATCCTAATAACTTCAATACTAAAAACGTAGCCAATGCTATAAAAATGGTGTTGATTGTAAATAAATACATCGCACCTAAAAAATAATCGAAGTTACCAACTGCTAAACCATATCCTGCCGTACATAAAGGTGGCATTAAAGCAGTAGCAATTGCTACACCAAAAATTACCGAAGCAATAGTTCCTTTTTTAGTTCGTGCTATAATTAATGCTAAACCACCAAAAAAAGCGATTAAAACATCTCTAATATCTGGTCTTACCCTTCCTAACAATTCTGAAGTTTCTTCACGAAGCGGAAATAAAAAGAAAAACAAAAAAGCTGTTAACAAACTTAACACAATCATTGTTGCTAAATTGGTAAGTGATTTTCGTAAAGTATCAATATCGTTAATAGCAATTGACATTCCTACTCCTAAAATAGGCCCCATTAATGGAGATATTAGCATGGCCCCAATTACTACAGCTGTTGAGTTGGCATTCAATCCTATAGATGCCACAAAAATTGAACAAATTAAAATCCATGCTGTAGCTCCTTTAAAAGAAATATCGCTTTTAATTGCTTCTATTGTTGCCTCTTGGTCTGTATCATCTCTAAAATCAAGTAGTTCTAGTATAAATTTCTTTATCTTTTCCCATAAGCCTTTTGCATCTTGCTGTATCTCTTGTTTAGATTGCTCTACTACTTTTTCTTGCTTATTTTCTTCCATAAATTTTATTTTTTTGTTAACGCTGGAAAGATACAAAATTCCAAAAATAGAAAAGATATAAAAAACGCTTGCGAATACAGAGATTACAGGCGTTTTAAATTTTGTTATGAAACAAAAGATTATTTAATTGCTAACCTATTTTTTAAACTTGACGATACCGCATCTTTATGTAATAAAACAGATATTACTTTTAATTTAAAATAAGGAATCGACATATATACATAGCTTTCATACAAATTTCATTTACAAAAATTTTAATACATCTGTAATACTAGGCATTGTTTTATATGCATCTAATCTTTGTTCTTCTTTTATTTCTTTATGCACCCATGTTGTGTAAAATGGAACATGAATTGCAGCAGTTCCTATTTCGATTAAAAGTATCACATCTTCTAACTTTAATGAGTTTCCTATCATTAAAAACTCTGAAAGATTAACACCCAATCTTTTTTACTAGTTTTTTCTAAACCTTGAGGAGTATCAATACTAATACTTTCTACTAAAGTTTCTATCATTTTATTTTTTTACTACTTACTATTACTCTTGTAATATGATAAACTCACTACGCCTATTTTGTGCATGCTCTTCTTCTGAACATGGATTACATAAGTTTAACGGTTGTGTTTCTCCATAACCTTTTACTGATAATCTAGATTTATCTATACCTCGTTTTACCAAATACTCCATTGTGGCATTTGCACGTTTAATAGATAAGACCATATTATGTGCTTCGGTCGCTCTAGTATCAGTATGTGATCGAATGTCTATTTTAAGATCTGGATATTCTTCCATTGCTGCCACAATTTTTTCTAATTCTATTTTGGCTTCCTCCTTAATTACGGCTTTAGCAAAATCGAAGTAGATATGCTTTACCTTCAATATTTTTGATAAGTCTGTGGTACTATCTTTAGCTATTTCAAAAACATTACGTACTAACTTAAAATCTTTTTCATAAACATTTTTCCCCTTAACTAAAAAGACATCTGTTGTTTCGTAATCTTTATTTTTTATCGTAGCCACGTGTGATTTAAACTTATTAAGTTTTGTTTCAAAAAAACCATTTTCATCTGTAGATACATCAAATTTTAGTATATTATCTTCACTTTCTATGGTTATTTTAGCATCAGATATAGGTTTTCCTGTTTCACTATCTACAATTTGTCCTGTAAATGGAGCTTCTAGTAATTCTTTAATTGGCTTAATTTCCTTTAAACTGTATATGTTATCTGTTTTTGAGCGGCTAGAGCTAAAAAATCCTTTTTTTGTATGGTTATTTATAGAGAATGCATAATCATCATAAGCTCCATTTATTGGTTCGCCTACATTTAACAAT
This sequence comes from Tenacibaculum sediminilitoris, assembly GCF_964513795.1. Classification (NCBI taxonomy): domain Bacteria; kingdom Pseudomonadati; phylum Bacteroidota; class Flavobacteriia; order Flavobacteriales; family Flavobacteriaceae; genus Tenacibaculum; species Tenacibaculum sediminilitoris. The sequence continues at coordinate 36,897 of NZ_CAZEQR010000010.1, forward strand.
TGTCCTCCTGTTTTTTTAAGATCTATGTAAAACACATCGTAGCCCCCTAACCCAAAATGCCCATCGGATGAAAAATACAATTCGTTATCTTTTGTAACAAAGGGGAAAGACTCTCTTCCTTTGGTATTTATTTTCGCCCCCAAATTTCTAGGTTTACCTAATGATCCATCATTATTTATTTCTACTGCATACAAATCTGTTTGTCCTATTGATGTTGACATATTCGATACGAAGTACAACACTTTTTCATCTGGGCTCAATGTGGGATGTGCATTAGAATAGTTATCTCCATTTATAGACAAATCTTCTATATTATCCCATTTGCCATTAACCTTTGTTGCTCTATAAATTTTTAGCTGTACTGCCTTATTTTTAATTTCTTTTATTCTAGGCGTTGTATTGTTTCTAGTAAAGTAAAGTGTTTTTCCATCTTTGGTAATTACTGGAGAGCACTCATGCAGTTTTGTGTTAACCTCTCCTTTTAAAAGCTTTGGTTCTCCATAACTGTTTTTTTCTTTATTATAATCAACTTCATAAATATCTAAAAACGGTCTATCACTCCAAGCGTCAATATTTTTTTTCTTTCCTAAATTTCGAGATGAAGAAAAATATATTTTTTCTTTATAAACAAATGTCCCATAATCTATTCCTTCTAAGTTTATCGGTATAGGTTCTGTGTTATACCTATTAGAGTTTTCTGCTATAATTTTTAGGTAATCTTCCGATGATGTAAAATCATTGTTTAGTACACCTGACGCTTTTAAAAACTTATTGTACAAATGCGCTGCCTTCTTTTTTTTTCCTGATACTTTTAAGGTTTGTGCATACCTTAATAAATAATCATCCTCTAGCGATTTATCGTTCAGTTTATATAACTTTTCATACCATTTCTCTGCCTCTGTATACTTAGATTTAAAATAGTAGAGATCTCCTAACTTTTTAAAGAGTTCTTCAGATTCGTAGCCTGATTCGGCTACTTTTTGATATATTTTTGAGGCCTCAATAAATTGAAAGACTTCGTATTTTTTATCGGCTTTTTCTATTTGTGCTTTTTGGGCATATACACCTCCAAATACAAAGAGGCTTATAATGATGTGTAATATTTGTTTCATACATTAATTTTTTTAGTATTAAAAGAATCTTGGAGAAACCTTTCCGCTAACTACATTATTTAGAATTTGAAATCTCATGAAGAACTCGTGAGATCCTGAATTGTATCTTGCTAATTCGGTAGTATCAAAATCATAAGTATATCCTAACATGATACTTTTTGATATTTGAAATCCTGCTAAAGCACTTACTGAACTATCTAATCTGTATGACATTCCTAATGTAAATTTTTCGTTGAACAAAAAATTAGCCGATACATCAAATCCTATTGGTGCTCCTGATACTACTTTTATCAGGGTAGCTGGTTTAAATTTTAAGTTATGATTTAACTGAAAAACATAACCTCCTATAACAAACACGTGCAAACGTTTTGCCGCAGTAGATATTGTGAATTCATCATAATAATCTGTTTTTAACAAATTAGGAACCGATGCTCCTAAATACCATTTATCTGTATATAAAAATGTTCCTGCACCCACCTGTGGTGCTGTTTGACTTACATTTTGTTGCAACTGAACATCTGTAGGATCATAGGTGTTTAATTTTGTATAATCTACCCGTAAAGATTGTATACCTCCTTTTAAACCAAAGGCAAGCTTTACATCGTTATTGAGTAGTAATGTATGTGAAAAATCTGCAGTAACATAAAGTTCTTCTGCAGGGCCTATTGCATCATTGATTGCTGAAAGTCCTAATGCGGTATTACCACCACCTATCGGTGTATTTATAGAAAATGCCTGAGTTTTTGGGGCACCATCTAAGCCTACCCATTGCGATCTGTGTAACAAATTAATATCTAAGCCATTATTACTACCTGCATAAGCAGGATTGAATGATACGGTGTTATACATGTATTGTGTTAATTGAGGGTCTTGCTGTGCTATTGCTTGATAATTCACAACCATAAACACCATCATTACTAAGATATATGTTATAATTCTCATATTTTAAAATTTGATTAGAGGAGTTTACACGCCTCAACTATTAGTTGTCATCTTTATTTATATAGAGATATCCTGCTTTTTTTACATTTTGTGGCTGTGCACCTCCCGTATTATATCTCAGTATATAGAAATACGTTCCTGTAGGAAGCTGTTCATTTTTATTAATAGTAATCCTGCCTTCAGAAACCCCGCGAAATACATTATCTGTTTCGTTATATCCAGTGGTTTCATAAACCTTTACGCCCCAACGGTTAAAAATAGTTACACTGTTATCTGGAAATCTTTCTAAACCATCAATAAAAAAGAAACTGTTATCTCCATCTCCGTTAGGTGTTACACTATTATAGATTACTACATCTCCTGGTAAAATGAAATCTTCTTTTACCCTTGCTAAGGTAAATACGCCATATCCAGATATGTTAGCTATTGTTGTTACGGTTTGGTTGGAATCGTCAACTATACCACCTTCATCTACCCAAATCCCTTGTGTTTCATCCCATCTAACAATATGAATTTCTGAAGTGTTATCCGCTACTATTTCTGCAGGTGTGGTATTAATATTCCAACTTAAGGTTAACACAACGTTTGTGTTACCTTGCTCTCTATTTATTATCCAGTATTCTGCATTATCAATTATATCTATAACACCTGCTACTAGGTTATGTGGATATAATGTATTACTGTTCTCCAAAACATATTGCCCATTAATAACCTCATTACTATCATTTGGTGCTGTAATAGCCGCCATTCTATAATATCCTGAATCTCCAATTGGAAATTCAAATGCAGTATCTCCTTTTTTAATTACTTGACCTTTTACATGACTTGCATCACTTGTATTGCTATGATATGCCAAGTTTTGGAACATTATATTTCCTCCAAAATCATTGTTATTTACCACGCCTAAATCAAAATCAGCTTCATTAACAATGCTTATATCTCCACTTAATTGAAAAGCTTCTGTTGAGGTATTATTAAAATACACATCATAGAACTCACTTAGTGCTGTTCCTGAAATTTGTTGAACACTTGTTCCTTGAAAGCGGGTTAATCCATTATTTGCGGCATTGAAATACGAGAACAATCCATCGTTATTAAAATTAGCATACACAAATAATTCGCCATCGTTCATTGTACTACCTATTGCTTCATTACTAAAGTTATCTACAATACTTACTTGTGTATTGGGGCTTATAGTCAACTCTCCAATATTAGTGGTTTGCCCTACAGCTAATGCACTTATCATAAGTGCCAGTAGCAGTATATTGTATTTAATCGGATTCATAATTTTATATTTTTAAGGAAGGTTTTAACCTTAACTAAACAAGTTTTTTGATTTTAAGAATCAACTCTCCTCTTTTTATTTGTTAAAGAATAAAGGAATACTACTAGTACACATTTTACAATAATCCCCCTTTAATAAGACACTTACATGCTCTGAGAAGTTGGTGAATTTTACACTGAAACTTGACATAGGTATCTTCCTACGAAAACTTATACTATCTCTTTTTATATTCTCTTTTTAAAATTTCATTGGTCTTTCCTCATTTCCTAGGAAAAACTTACCATGTCTCATAAAGTCTCCAATTATTACCACACCAAATGTGAAATATTTAGCACCATCAAAACTGTACTCTGCTTCCCAGTTTGTACCATTTTGTACCAATGGCTCTATTTTTATATTTGTCGTAAAACCAGCATCATCCGCCACTACCAATACCAAGTCTTGGGTTGTACTAAATCCAGCAACAATAGCATCAGGTATTTGTACTAATACATCTCCTACTGTACCAGACTCGTTAACCGACCAATCTCGTACTATTTTTTCTTTAAAGATTGATGGAATTCCAGCATTGGCTACATTGGTGCTTAAACCATTATTTCCCCAAAGCAAATAGTCTTTATCATTTGTAAACGTATTTGTATTTGCTGTATTGGTTGCAGCAACACCTCCTAAGCCCATAGTTACAATAGTACCCGTATTGATAGATTTGGATTGTTTTTGGTTTAACCCACCATTATCATCTCTACCAATACCTGCAATATCATTATCATAACCGCCTCCTAATGTCCAAAGTGTGGTACCAGTCGCCCCTGTCCAGTCACTAGCATAATAATTATGCGTTAGGGTAATACCATATTTTATGGCTAAATATGATTGTACTCTTTCTTTGTCAGCTATACTTAAACGTTCTTGGTACACAATAACTTCGTTCATAGAACCATTGATTCCTTCAACTCCACTTATATAAGCTCCTACACCAAAGTTTGAGGTATACCCAATATTATTCATGTCTAATGTAGTATTTACAAAAGAGTTACCATCTAAGGTCATCTCTATACCTCCATCGGTTCCTCCTGTCCACATATAACCAGAAGCCATATTTTTATTCAATTCAAGTGATAAAGACGTAGCTACAACAAAGGTTGGTGACGATCCAACTTTATATATTACTGGATTGTTTGAACCTGTATATCTACCTATATGTGGATCATCTGCCTGAAAATCAATTGGGCTATCCCATCCTGAAAAATCAGTATATGTTGCCACAAAAAATACACTACCATCACTCGTTGCGTATTGTAATATTTGATTATCTGATTCAAATACATCTCCTCCATCAAAAGCAATGTATGGATGAAAATTAGTATTTGTAGTTGGTGTAGTAATATATGTTGCTTCCCTACTATCAACAGTTTGTTGCACATGATTTAAATTTCCAGAAATGTCATCCCACTGTACCCCATCTGTAATGGTTGTTAACCCATTATCTGCCTGATACCAAGTTCTTATACCGGTACTAACACCTCCTGGTCCTTTAGGGCTTATAGCATATCCATTACTAAATTCTGATACAGAACCGTTAGATCCAAAACTACCAGTTCCTGTATTAACTTTTAAGGTAGTTGTCCAATATCCTGTATTATTTCCGCCGCTGTTTACAGATATTGTATGTGGGTTACCTGCTGCAGACAAGCCTGTTGCAACACCTACATAAGTACGCCCATTAAAAAAGGGGTCTGTTGATAAATTGGTAAAGAACTCCACATCACAATTGGTACAGTCATTAGGTACATTAAAGGTTACATCATACGTATCTACTCCTGTATTTGTAGAAGATAGAATAGTTGGAGTATCACCATCGGCATACTCTAAATCGTCATTTCCATTATTCGCTACATTGTCTATACCTGTAGGGTTGTTATAAAATGAGTTTTGAGAGTATAAAACACCATCGGCTTGTGCATTATAAATACCCGTTGTTGTATTATTAAAAAACGTGTTGCTAACTATTTGTATGTTTTTAACACCTCCAGTACTAAATAACCAAACACCGTAACCATTTCCTGTAGTATTAGAGAATATATTGTCATGAATGTTAAATTCCGTAACTGCATTTGCAACATTTATAACCAAACCCGCTCGAGTATTCGCATTAAAGGTGGCATTCCGTATTTCATTATTAGACCTGGTATAATTATTCAAAAACTCTATACCATCATCACAATTATTAAAAGATCCACCATCTACTAGCAGGTTATCTACATCATTAAACCTGATACCATCTGCATCGGCCTCATTTACATTAACATTTGTTAAGGTAACATTACTAGTGATAGTTGAATCAAAAAGGATTCCCCAATCACCATCATTAGTATTTCCAGTCAAATCCAGATCCATATCCACATTGGTCATTGTTATATTAGAGACCGTAGTAGTACTGAAACGAATAGATATTACATCAATATCCCCATCAAAATTATCAAAAGTACTATTTGAAATGGAAATATCTGTGGCTACTCCTCCAAAAAAGATTCCGTAACTTTCTACATCGTGTACTGTTAACCCATCTATATTAACATTAGTTGTTGTTGAGCTAAAATATATACCATGTTCTCCATCATCAGTGCTTCCCGTTTGATCTAAATCTAAAATTGTTGTATTTATTGTCAAGTTAGTTACTGCACCAATAAATTGCATACCATATGCTATACCCGAACCATCTCTATTTTCTACAACAAGATTTGTAATCGTTGCTACATCAGTACCCCCTAAAGGGTTTACCTGTCCTGATACATAAATGGGGTTAATTTCGCAGTTATATATATTTAGATTTGTAATTGTTAAGTTCGACACGTTATTATCAAAACTTAAGGCAGTATCCGAATCATTTGTGGTAGATAAATCATCCAAATCCCAGGTAGAATTACTAATAGTAATATTATCTGCTATGCCACCAAATCTAAATTTTGCAAATCCTCCAGTTCCTGTATTACTTAGGTTAACATCGTCATAGGTTATGTTAGTTGCTGTTCCTGTGATATAGAACGCATTATCATTTTTTACATTCGTTGCATCTACATTTATAATTGATAAATTCAGAGCATTTCCAACGTAATACATAACTTTATCCATGTAGATATTTCCATTCGTATGACGTACAATCATATCCCGTATGGTTATGTCTGTAGGGCTACCCGAAAAAGAAAAAGGTTCATAACCTGTATCTTGCATAATAAAACCTTTGAAGGTTGCACCGTCTCCATTACCATCGGTCCTAAACATATATATTAGGGCATCATTTATACCTGCATCTATTGTGATATCGTCTGCTATACCATTAGCATTTATATCTCCATCTATCGTTACATTAGGGACAGATATAATAGGTAAACTTGATGTTAAACTGATAGTTCCTCCACTTAAAAGCGGATCAAAAGTAATGGTTTGTGTTCCAGCTGTTCCATTCACTTGGTTAATACACCAACGTAGTGTTCCTGATGATCCTGCCCCAGTATTGGTATCGGCAAGGTCATTAACCGTAAACTGAGCATTTACGGTTAAAGTTGTCATTATACTTAGTAGCAGTATTACTAAATTATATTTTGATTTCTGTATCATAATTCTTATTGTTTTTGTTTATATTATTATGATAGTTCTATCTTTTATAATTCAATGTAATATCTCCAACTCTTACTTTTTGAGTATCATCGCCAGCCGCACCTGTTAGTTTTAATATGATAACTGCGGTTTGCCCTGCTGTCATTGCTCCTGGGTTTAAATTAGCTGTTGTCCAAGTAGCTGATGAAGACGCTCCGATAGTTCCTAAAGCAGTACCATCCTCTAAAAACATAGTCGCCGAAAACGTGGTGCTTCCTTCTGCTTGGTAATCTATTACTATTGGGTTTGTGGCATCCCACGCGGTAAAATCATTTGGTAATGTAAAGCGTACTATAACATCGTAATCTTGAGGTGTTGCTTCTCCACTTGACCACTCATAGTAATTCATATAATTTCCTGTTGGACCAGTATTATCGGAAGTCATCATTCCTAAATTATCTGTGCCATCTGCATATAAGGTTGCTCCTGCATATTCTGCACTAAATACTTCTTTTACATTCGCATTGATATATGCACCTCCATCTGTTCCTACTTTTACAGCGTTATCTGTATTAGCACTTACTACATTAGCTGTTTGTGCAGTACCTGCTTCGTTAGTATATGTTATTACTCCTGTTGGTGTAGCTGTTTCTTGCACTAATGAAGTTACAGTTTCTTGTGCTGTTACTAATGCGCCTAAATTGATTTGGGTAGTAGCTCCATTTTCGTCCGTATAGTCTAAGTTTACTCCGTCTGCATTCAATGCTAAGGTTGTTAGGGTCTCTGCATTGCCTATCAACGTATTTAAATCC